>NZ_JBLIXK010000010.1:0-120275 GCF_047525555.1 Marinomonas algae
GATCAACAACTGCCAATTTAAAGGCGAAGGAATAGTCTCTCTGTGTACGCTTAGGTGTTGTAGTCATTGCACTCTCCAATTGAAGTATTGAAAAGTGACAACCTTATTTAGGACGGGTCACTGAGCAATAAAAAAGGTGGCTAGAGCCACCTTTTTTATTGCTCAGAAATTAACTCATTTAAAAGTCGACTGTAGCACCAACCGAAAATCCTTTATTAATTTCTTTACGGGTTTCATCATCATAAATAATAACAGTGTTTGCATAGCTAATATAAGCACGAGCGTTACGCATTGTTAAATATTCAAGTCGAAAGTCATATGTATAAGTATGATTTAAATTTGAAAAAGATAAGACCTCTGGTGCGTAATATAAAGATCCATAAATACTCAATCTATTAGCTTGTTGTAAAGTATATCTGTACCATCCTCCTAAACTAAGAGCTACAGAGAACTCATTGTCATCATCATTAAGGTCTGCATCTATTACGTTGAGTCTGACACCTAAGCCTGTTTCTAAAGGGCCATTACCTCCAGAGTCTTGAACAGTTAGTCCTACATGTGCTGAAGAACTATTTGTTTCTGTATCATTGGTAACACCAGCATTAACACCAAAAGACCCCATATCTAAATTAACATCACCTTTAATGGTTTCATTAGTCAAACTCACACCAGCCGTTGAGGCATGAACAAATGAACCACCTAAAAGGCCGACAGTTAATAATAGAGTTTTATATGTAAGATTCATTTCTATCATCCTATAGAGAAATAATGTTTAAGCGGTTCATAGCGTCTTCAGCTTTTTTCAAACCTTTAAAGTCAAATAATTCAGTGTCTGCCATATGTGATGGCACAACATTCTGCATGGCTGTGAACATTGAATCTGTTCTGCCTGGGTATTCTTTTTCCCATTGTTGAAGCATGTCTTTCACAACTTGTCGTTGTAAGTTTTCCTGAGAGCCACAAAGGTTACATGGGATAATTGGGTATTCTTTCATTATTGAAAAGGCTTCAATATCCTTTTCTTTGCAATAAGCAAGTGGTCTTATAACAACATGTTTTCCATCATCACTGAGTAACTTTGGTGGCATAGATTTGAGTTTGCCGCCAAAAAACATGTTTAAGAATAAAGTTTCAAGAATGTCATCTCTGTGGTGGCCAAGTGCGATTTTGGTTGCACCAATTTCTTCAGCAAAACCATACAGTGATCCTCGTCTTAAACGAGAGCACAGACCACATGTAGTCTTACCTTCAGGGACAATCTCTTTAACAATACTATAAGTATCTCGTTCTAGAATATGGAAATCTACACCAACCTCTTCTAGATAAGCAGGTAGTATATGCTCTGGAAAGCCAGGTTGTTTTTGATCTAAATTGACCGCAACAATACTAAAGTTGATCGGCGCACTGGCTTGAAGATTTCGAAGGATCTCAAGCATAGTATAAGAGTCTTTACCG
Organism: Marinomonas algae; assembly: GCF_047525555.1. Taxonomy (NCBI): domain Bacteria; kingdom Pseudomonadati; phylum Pseudomonadota; class Gammaproteobacteria; order Oceanospirillales; family Oceanospirillaceae; genus Marinomonas; species Marinomonas algae. The sequence continues at coordinate 1,456 of NZ_JBLIXK010000010.1, forward strand.
CCAGACAAACACACCATAACTTTATCGCCATCTTCAATCATATTGAAATCAGCAATAGCCTGACCTGTCAGCCTGCGAAGGCGTTTTTGGAGCTTGTTAAGCTCGAGCTTTTCTTTAGGTTTAGTCGATAAATCCATCATATATACACTGCAAATAAAACGCCATGATTCTACTATAACAATAGTTTTTTCGCATTAAAAATGAAAGACATAAGCAAAAGTGCATGAAAAATCCTACTTCCTAAGGCAAACCTAGCATTGAACAGATGGACTTTTAAACTCTAATTTGGATTTACAGATTTTACAGATGTATTCCGTGCCTTTTTCAACTTGATTATGACGACGCTGTGTAAATTGATGCTTACTGCATTTACATATGTATTCATAACTTACCTTAGGTGTAGGAACGTCAAAAGTGTGTGTCCGGCTTGGCTGAATACCAAATACTTTTAACATAACTGCTTGCCACTCTTTGCCATGGGGTCTGACCGTGCTCCCATATATTTGAAACACAATAATGTGAGCTACTTCATGAGGGACTACTGTATCTAGAAACTCAGTAGGATTTTGGGAATACATGAAATAATTGAAACGTACTTCGTTTTTTTGGAGATGCGCCGTACCTGCCGCTCTCCCCCTTTGCTTAAGGTTACAGCTAGGACGCTTAAAATGATGATTGAAAAAATGATCTGCTTTATCAAAGCAGCGGTTCATTTCCTCAATGACAGCATTCAATGCATGAAGGTTTTCAGAGTTTAAGGACATAAGGCATTATCTTTTTCAGCCTCCTCTTGATGAATAATATCAATAAGGGAATCGGCAAATCTCGACACTCGCTCTTTAGAAAGTCCCGTTAAACGACTTAAAGATGCTACCGTTTTTGGTTTATGTGTGCAGATGAGTCTGAGCTGAGAGTCGCTCAAATCGAAAGTATCTTGACCTTGTTTCCAAGCAAGTACCTTATGCCAACGTAGATGATCAGCACCTAACTCTACTTCGTTTAAAGTCGGATAATAATGCTCACTAGGTAGAATTATTTGGGTGTTACCTTTCAAAATATCACGCGCTTTTTCATTAATATGTACAGTAAATACTTGAGACTGTCCTAATGATATGAATTCATAGGCAATCAAATGGCGAATCACAGATTTCCATTGGGTTTCTGTAAGTTCTTTGCCTTTGCCAAAAACGCTTAATGATTTAGCATTTGCCGCATCCGTAGATTTATTTGTTTTACCTAACAAAATACCAATCAAAACAGAGAAACTTTGCAGACCTTTGGTGTGGTAAATCAATGACAACATTTTTTGGCAAGCAATGGTCATGTTTTGTTCTGACTTAGAGGAAAGGCATCGATCACAATGACCGCAGGCATCAGAGTCTTCATCGAAATGAGATAAAATATTTTGCCTTCTACAGCCTCTGGCTTCTAACAGCTGAAATAAAGCCGCCAAGCTTTGTTTTTCATTTTCAGACACATACGTTTGCTGCGATATTAGCTGTTGGGCCTGTAACATATCTTGCAAACCATAGAGAAGTAGTGCTTTTGCAGGCTTACCATCACGTCCAGCACGGCCAACCTCCTGAAAATACGCTTCTGGACTGTTAGGTAAATCTAAATGAATAACAAAACGAACATGAGAAATATCGATTCCCATACCATATGCTGTCGTCGCCACCATGATAGTACCGTGTTGCGTGGCGAAGGTTTGATGATTCCTTTCTTTAGATTCTTCTGCCATTGCAGCATGATAACTTAAACTAGAAAAACCTAGATGATTTAACCATTCTGAAAGCTCTTCTGTTTTCTTTCTGGAACGACAATAAATAATACCGGTTTCTCCCGGCACTTCATGATGAAGAAAGTAAAGAATTTGCTGCTTAGATTTTCTTTTCTGAGCGATATGGAGGTGAATATTAGAGCGGTCAAAACTATTTTTCAGAACTAGGCAGTCATTAAGCTGCAATGACTCTTGAATACTCCCAATGGTTTTATTATCCACTGTTCCTGTTAAGGCGATTAAAGGGACATCTGAAAAGTCCGCCTTTAGCTGACCAAGTTGACTGTATTCAGGCCTAAAAGAGCCACCCCACTGAGAAATACAATGGGCTTCATCAATCGCGAATAAAGAAATATCAAAGCTATGTAGAAAGCCTATTACAGATGGCTGAACGAGTTTTTCGGGCGATAAGTACAATAAATCAATGTGGTTATGTCGTAGTGCCCAAATTAAATCGTCTTGCTCACCTGGATTTAAGGTTGAATTTAAAAACCTGGCTTGAATCCCTTTTTTATTCAGTGCTTCAACTTGTTGTGACATAAGTGACAACAAAGGGCTAATAATTACAGCCACGCCTTTTCGCATTAACCCTGCCGCTTGATAGACCAAGGATTTACCGCCGCCAGTAGGAGCGGCAAGCAATACGTCTTGCCCTGAACACAAGGCATCAATGGCCTGCTCCTGCAATGGTCGGAATTCGTTATAGCCTAAGCGAGAAAGGGTTTGCATCTTTAAATTCATTATCGAATTATCTCTTAACTCTGAGTTTTCTGCATCGATTTTTCTGCTTCTTTTCGCTAGAATCAAACACTTAATCTGTATTAGGAATGAATTACATGGCACACCAACCTCTTGATGATCTTGAATTAGAAACATTAGAAAACTTTTTGGAATCGGATCAAGTTCATGAGGAATGTCAAAACTTTGTTATGGCACATGGCTTTTTGACCGCTTTGGCTATTTGTCCTGCCAATCTTACTGAAGACAAATGGCTTCCAGTTGTATTTGAAGACACGCCTCAGTTTCAGAATGAGAAAGAAGAGAAGCAAATTACCCAATATCTATCCCGTTTGTATTTAGACATTCAGAAAGAGCTTGAGTCAGAAGATGGCTTTTTAGTTCCATGCGAACTTGAAATGGGGTCAACGCCAGACGAATTGAGTGAATTACAAGAATGGGCCTCTGGGTTTATGGAAGGCGTATTTATGACTGAATCCCATTGGTTTGAGTCAGAAAAAGAGGAAGTGGTCGCAGAATTATTATTGCCAGTAATGGTAGCGTCAGATCTTTTTGATGATGAGGAAGTTTCCCAAATACGCGCCAGTGAAAAGCTCACAAGCTCATGCATCGCACAAATTCCTGAGGTAGTGACAGACTTATTTCTTGTACTTCGAACTGAGCCGGAAAAACGCCCATTTCCAAAAGCGTCACCGAAGCCAAAAGGTAATAAAGGTAAAAAGCACAACAATAAAAAGTAATAAGATATAGCGAGGTTGAGCCCACCAAATAATATTGTCTTATTTAGTGGGCTCTTCTTAGTGATACCAAAGTAATATCGTCGAACTGCTCCGATTCACCTAAATGATCAACCAGTCTCTTTTCAACTTTCTTTTGTGCTTCAACTAGGTCCTCTTCACCATAAGACTCTATGATGAGTTTATTCACTTCTTCTTCGCCTAACATTAGGCTTTGATGATTTTTTAATTCCAAAACACCATCCGACAAGATAACCAGAGTGTCACCTTGGTCCAGTTTCTCGTTTTGTAAAATGGACTCAAACTCAGAAGAAGGCAACACACCTAAGGGCATGTGAATAGAGGTTAATGGCTGTATTTCACCTGTCGCCCGTCTTATAAGCGCATTAGGCATTCCACCACCCCAATATTGAATCTCACCATTCGGGGAAATAAGCATCAGATATCCCGCACAAAACATGTAGTCGGGAAGAATACCTAGAAGTATTTGATTAATACGTAGCCCTAACTCGCTAACACTTGTTAGGTTTTCGACTGCGTCAAAAAAAGCTTGCATGACAGGTAAGGCACCAATGGAAGCGGGTAAACCATGACCTGTAAAATCGCCGACAAAGACCAATCGAGCATCATCTGAGCGAGTCTTAACTAAGGCCAAATCACCATTAAAAATAGCAGCTGATAATCGCGTAATGGCAAGATGCTCTGAGTTCTTCTCACTTCTCATCTGAATATGGTTCAAGACCTGATGAGCCATTTCATGTTCACGTTCAATAACTTTTTGGAAATAAGTAAGCGTTCTGTTTTTGCGGTACATTTCCTTCATCAACTCAACATGACGCATATGAGTTTTAAAGCGAATGTTGAACAAAACTTCATTGAAAGGCTTAGAAAGGAAATCGTCGGCACCAACCTGAAAACACTTATCCATCATGATGTCAGAGGTATGAGAAGCGAGCACAATAATAGGGATAAAGCGGCTTCCTGCCATTTGCTTTAACTGCTGAATTAGATCAAAGCCGCTCCCACCTTTTAAGATAATATCAAGCGTGATTATATCTGGAGCGTATGTTGAAAAGGCGTCAATTGCTTCTTCATAAGTAGCAACTGACTTCACTTGAATATCTAACTTTTCAGCACATAAAGAAACAATTTCACGATAAACGGGTTCACTGTCTACGCATAATAATTTCATCGTGCTTAGCCCTTAATGAATATCAAAGCGCTTATCAAAGCGGGAAATCATTAAAATATTCTTGATAAAGTCATTTGCACCTTTCAACACAATGCTGCTTTCTGCATCAATCGAATTTCGCATACTTAACAACATACCTAATGCAGCACTGTCCAAATATTCGACCATGCTCATATCAATAATGTAACTTTTATAGACTTTACCTAAATTCGAGTAAGCGTCTCTAAACTCGTTAAATAAAGAGAAATCAAAACTGCCGACTATGGTAATCGTCACTGTTTCTACAGAATCATTTGTGTGAACTGAAATACTCATAAAATACTAGGGCTATTCGCCCTATTCCCCTCCGTGGCATTTTGGAGACATTGGAGCAACAGATTGACGCTCCTCCCATTCACTGACTGTATAAAGATGCATTGCAAGCGCATGGATTTTTGTCATTTCAGCTTGCAAGGTACCATAAATAAACTGGTGACGCTGAACCAATCGCTTCCCTTCAAATGCATTACTTACTAAAACAAGCTTAAAGTGAGATTCGCTCCCTTCCGGTACATTATGCATATAACTCTCATTTTCGAGAGTCATATGATAAACATCGAAGTTGTCTCTAATGGACTGGTCAATTTGTGACTGTATTATCATGCTATCTATTTCTCTATTACGCGCTGGTGAGCAAGGTATCATCAGATTGACCGTTTAAGAGAATCTGCCCTTTTTCTTTAGGGTAAGCAACATCAATTGAAACGGCACCGCCTTCTCGCCATACACTGATAATCGTGTCCATATTCGCAGCCATTACAGCTCGTTTATCATCTGGAGCTGCGGCAATCACCTGTAAACCAATATCTTTCATAAAGCCCATACAAGTGGATGTTTTAACCATATCGATTTTGTTGAAAGCTTCATCGAACATAGCCAAAGAGAAGCCACCGACGATTTCACCTTCCATTGTTTCATGCAATCGATAAGTCGTAGACAAAGCAGCCGCAATCGCCAAATAGAATGGGATTTGGTGCTCACCACCAGAACCGGTCTGAATACGCTGGCTTAAGGTGGTCTTCTTGTTACCTTCCAAGTCTAATATATCGACTTCAAAGTTATAGAACTTACGGTAATCCGCTAAATCCTGCTGCTTCTCTTCGTCTGAAATCAACTCTTGAATAGCTGATATCGCACGAGCATGCTCAGGATCATCACTCATTTTAGGGTCAAACAATCCACCTACATTAGCTTGGTCTTGTGTGCTAAAACGCTCAACAAGATCAAGAATGTCTTTCATATCACCATTTGGATAGTAGCGGAACTGATAAACTTCCTGGTTAAATGGGCGGCGTTTAAGGCTGCCATTTAACTCACGTATAATGTGTGCTACTTGATCCAAAGAGTCTTTCAATTTAGACACATAATCGGAACGGAAGGTTTCTTCTGCTTCTCGACGAGCTAATTCTGCACGCTTAGCGTATTTGGCTAATTCTGTTTCACTAAGAATATCTATTTGATAAGAAACATAATGCTCAAACTCTTCAAACTTAGACTCTAAGTAATCCAGCTGAGTGTCATTATCAAGATTCGCTTGATGATATTTTGCATAATGATCAGCCACTTCTTTTCGCACTTTCTGATCAAAACTGCGGGCTTTCTCATTGGCTTTTTCAGCTCGACTAATCGCTTCTTTATAGATAGCTGCACCGCTTACCATACTGCTTTCTAGTAACGAATAACGCTCACTCGCAAACTCAGCGTCGTAGTTAGGATGAGAAGTCAGGCGATTACGCTCTTCATCTAACGCTGACAGCGCAGAGCTCAATTGGCTCTTCTGAGAGTTTAACGCACCAAACTGTTCAGAAATTTGCTGACGTTCTCGATCCAGTTTTTTCTGCTCTAATTCGATGACCGCAATGCGCTCTTTTAGCTCATCAATACGTTCTTGAAGATCAGTATCATCATGCTTTTGAAGCTGTTCAATTTCCGCTTCAATGGCTTCTAGTTCTTGGTTCATTCGAGTAATGCTATGTCCCGCATTACCCAAGCTTTCCACATCAAACTGGTTGTTCGCCATAACGCGACCAAGTAAGGAATCCGCTTGCTCAAGTCGCTGGTCTGCTTTCAAAAAGCTCATGAGTTCTGAACTTAACGTGGCGAGTTGCTTTTCACGAGAATCGCGCATGCCTTCTGTGTTTATGCCGACCATCATATGAGGAACAGAACGTATAGTAGAAATCGTACCCGCCAACTTCAACATACCGTCGGCTGTCATGGCGCTGTCTTCTCTTAACAACTCACGCTCTGTATCAACGGGTTTAATGCCACCTAATCGACGATTTAAATAAGCCTGAGCATGATCATTATTGCAGCGTATAAAACGCAATGTTGAATTTCTATCGCCACGGCTTAACCATAAACGGGTTTGCGTTGTATCAACAACACGACACCCCATTAATTGGCGACGGTGAGCACGGAAGATACGAATAGACTCTTCTGCGTCTTCAGGTTCCACAATCAATGCTTCACGCTGAGCCCCCAAATACCCTTCGATCGCATCTTGCCACTTTCTGTCTGTGACTTCTGCTAAATGGCTCAAAGGCGTTGCTGTGATATTGGCATCTTTTAGCAAGGCAATAAGGCGTTTGGTATTTTGAGAAAGTGGACTAACGCCACCTTTAAGAGAAGAAACATCCGACTCTAACTGCTTGCACTCATCTTTCAAGTTCAAAATCGTGCGGTTTAGCTCAGACCTTTGACCAAACACAAGCGACTTTTCTTTATCCAAAATGGCATTCAGATAGCTTAACTTTTGCGTGAGAGGTTTTAAGTTACCTTCTATTTTTCCGTTCTCTGAGATCAGCCCCTCAAATGAAGCAAATTCGTCTATTAGAGCAATTGCCTCTTTCGATAAGACATCTTTGAACGCCGTAAGCGAAGATAATAACAAGGTTAATTGACGGGCTTGTAAAACGGCTTTCTGATCTTGCTGGCCCTGCAAAACGAGCAATTTTTTATTTTGCTCCAATTGCTGCAGTTTTAAACCAACATCAGAGTGTTCGTATTGTTGCTCAAATCGAAGTAACTGACTCTGCAGCTGCTTTAACAGACTCGCTTGAGTTGTTAACTCTTCTTCAATCTCTTCTTCACGTTCTTTTTGTAACTCATACTGATCTTGGATTTCGTCTTGTTTACTGCCAAGTTCATCAAAACGTGCTTCGGTTGCAATCCATTGGTAATTGATCGCACTTTGTTCTTGTTGATGTTTCTTATCGCAATCTTGCTGAATTAATTTTAAATCATCAATACGCTTAGAAACTTCCAAAGTTTTGGCTTCTAACTGACGATATTCGTTCAAGGATTTTTGGTAAGCACCCACTTGAAGAGGCGCTTCTGCTAGAACAAAATCCTGCACAAAACGTGTTGGTGACGCAATTGGCACAAATTTCAATGCGTTTTTGAAATTCTTTAAGAAGGAGTCGAGCGTAATCAGCTGCTCTGAACTAGGGCTTAACTCTTCAAGGTAGCGATTAATGTACTGAGTTGCCGATGCACTGCCTGATTTAATGTATGGATCAAGGCAAATCTTTTTAATTGATTCACGTACTTCAATCCAAGGCTTCGCTTTGTAACTTTTCCCTTCCACTACATCAATGAAATCAGTTTTTCTTGCGCCATAATTTGGCAATACAAAACGCCCTAGAATATCTTCTTCTGGTGAAGCAAGAGAAGCACTCAACGCCAAGCCAACACTGGACTCTTTTCCTGTGATGCTGTCTTCAAAAACAAGGGCAAGATAACAAGTCGCATCTTGTCTTGGTTGTGTACCGAATACCTTTGCATTGGCTTGGCCTGAGTCAATCATACCCAAAATATAGGAGCGAATGCTTCGACCACTTGCCTTACCGTCATTGGCGCTGGCGTTATAGTTTAAATGGCGTTTACTTGCGCCAGTTAACACAGTTTGAATAGCATCAAGCAAAGAAGACTTACCGGAACCTGTCGGCCCAATGATAGCGGTGTTGCCGCGAATCTCGATCTCTTCTGCACCAAGTAGGTACCAATTCACTAATACGATTCGATTTAGCTTTTTCATATTTAGGCCCTATTCTTGGTTTGTATCTTGTGTTGTTTCAAAATCAGAATCCGAGTCGATATCGTCTTCATCTGGATCCGCACCGTTAAATGATTCTAACTGTCTCAAATAGGCTTCTGTCACGATCAATCGCACAACAGGCGTGATATTAATCATTTGATTTTTACTGTCGTCTTCATAGGATTTACCACGGATCAAAACACCATGGCGACTAAATAAAGCCAATATTTCTTTAAAGCGAGTTTCACTTGGGATTTCACGTTTAACTAGTTGAACAAAGCGGTCTAAGATCGTATGAGTATTGGTTGCGACAAAACCATTATCGACTTCGAAGTTTTCAATCTTCTCTTCGTATATTTGACGAAGTACCAATAAAAACAGCGTTTCTTCGGTTTTCAATCGAACAAAAGCTTCGCGCTGAACAGGTAATACACCAGCCAAACGCTCATTTTCATTGATGTAAAGCTTCATACCTAAGGCATCAAACAAGCGATCAAAATACTCTTGATACGCTTCTAGCAATAAATAATGTTTTCGCTGCCCATGCTTATATGCGCTCGCAAATTGGTTCGCCAAAACAAAATTCGCTGTTTGTTGAAACTCTTGGGCGTCTTTCCCAGACTCTTCAACAACCTTTTTTAATTCTTTAAGCATTCGCTTTACTCCTACGTACCACTTTAAATTCGCGACATTCAACGAATTCATGTACATCCAAATACTCGTTGGTGAAGTGTATTTCAAATAAGTCTTCTAGCTTTTTCGCGCTCACACCGAGTGACCCTATGTAACGCAAATGATCAAAACAAACGAAGTCTTCAACGGACTCGATCGTAAACTCAAGAATATGTTTAGTATCTGCCGTAGCCATTTGTTTTTCTAAATAAGTTTGCATCTTAGGCACTGTAACTTGACGTGCCTCATGGAAGCGTCGCTGTTGATCACGAATTTTGATCGCATCAGCCGACACTTCAGCTGGCGTCATCACTCTTGGCGGTGGTGGCTCTCGACGCTTTGTTGGTTGTGCGGCCGAAGCCATTCCAACAAAACGAGCACCCACCACGTTTTTCAAAACGGGTAATGTCTCGAATTTGGCAACGTCTGAAATGATGCCAGAAATTTTGTTCGCCATACCAGGTCGAGAGCTGTCCATGTAGCGTGCCGTATCTGCCGCTCGTTTTTCTAAGCGATAACGGTATTCGTCAATTCTCTCTAAGCGTTGCTCGATATTCGTGAATGTTTGAATAATATCTCGGCAATCTTTTTCAACCATGACTTCCGCTTCTGCCATGCTGATTAATTGCTGATCGGCATAACATTGCGCAACCTGATCCATCGTTTCAGGGTTCGATAAAAAGTCCTGAGTCAATTCTAGAATCTGACGACGGAAGCGAAACGGGTTGTTACTTGTCTTAATGGTTTTGTAGTCGGCAATTAAAATGCCTTCGACAAACAAATCAAAGAAACCAGCGACAATGGTTTTAGGGTCGCGGCTTGCAAAAAGCTCTTTCTGAAGGCTTCTGATACCCAATAATATTTGGTTAAGGTGCGCAGAGAAATCACGAGATGCTTCAGCCGATTGGCGTAAAGTCACACCACGCTCTTTAGGATATTTGGTAACGGATTCTAAGTTACTTAAAATACTTAAAACCGTAGCACCGTAATTGCGCTTGCCATGACGACTGATTTCAACCAGTGACCGCAAAAGCATTGAAATTTGAGGTGTCATTAAAACGCTGACACGATAGAGTTCTTGCTCTTCAACCAACCAACCGGTATTTACCAGTCTGTGATAAATTCTTAACGCATAATCGTGGATGGTTTTTGGTGAATCAAAAGACTCTTTTTGTTCATCGTGCCATGAGAAGGTATCTACTTTGTGTAATGTATCTTCAATTGATTCAATGATAGTTGATTTATCTTTAATTGGATCTTCTGCATGATCGTAGAAAATTTCAGCAAGATCGGTTAAAACCGCTTCAATTAACGCCCTATTTGAGCCACTTAATGCCTGAAAAATCTCATCAGGAAGATGTTTAAATAACATTAATTCGACTCCATGAATCAATTAAAAGTCTCAACATACTAAGCCTTACCCAAATGCTGAGCAATGGCCGTTTGAATAGCGTTTTGGACCAAGGTATCTTCGCCAATAGGAGGAAGCAATTTGATCTCTAAATCACTGCGCTGCAAAGCTTCAATTTGAGAAGGAACGTCTTTTCTTAAATGACGACCAACGGCCAAAAAAAGTGGTAATACCGCTACTCGTTTCACATTACTGCTTAATGCTGCAACAGCATCTTCCAATGTCGGGGTCGTCAGTTCCATGTAGGCTAAGCTGGAGTTGTCTGCACCGTACATTTGGCTGATTTGTGAATATAATGATTCAAACGGTTCTTTCCAAAGAGGGTCAGGACTTCCATGTGCAAGAAGTATGATGTGATCGTATTCTTTGCGTAGCATTCTGATACCTAAAGTTTTTTGACAATTCATTTTAGCCATCCTATTGCAGAAAAAGAAGGTGCAGATAAAAAAACCTGCAAATCTATTGAATGATTTTGACAAAAAATAGCCAATATTCATGTTCGGCTAAAAAAATCGAGAAAGCATTGATCTTATTTCGTTTTTTATCCGTATAAATTTAGAAAAACCATCGATGGAGAATGGACACAATGGTAATTCTATTATCTGGCGCAACGGGATTTATCGGACGCGTTTTGCGTCAGCGATTACTAGAAAATAATCACAAGATTTACGCATTAGTTAGAAAGGAAAAATCGGATATCGATTCAGGTATAGAGCAAGTTACGATTGATAGATTAAATTCGATAGACGTTGAATTTGATGTGTTCATTAATCTTGCAGGCGAAAATATTGCCGCTAAACCTTGGACTAAAAAACGAAAGCAGGTTCTTTATTCAAGCCGAGTAGATTTGACAGAAGAAATACGAAAAAATCTCAAACACCCGCCAAAACGGGTTATCTCTATGTCTGCCATTGGTTTCTATGGAACAACAAGTACCGGCATTTATGATGAGAACACCACTCCAACTCCAAGTTTTACTCATGACTTATGCAAAGCATGGGAAAATGCTGCTTTGCAATTTTCAAGCACCGCAACCAGTGTCGTAATCTTTCGTTTAGGTGTGGTTCTTGGGCTTGGCGGCGCACTGGATAAAATGCGCCTTCCTTTCAAGCTTGGTTTAGGCGGCCCAATCGCAGGAGGAAAGCAATGGCTGTCTTGGATTCATATTGACGATGTTTTAAAAGCCATCATGGAAGCAATGACAGACTCTAGTTATAACGGCATTTACAATCTTGTGGCACCGCAATTCACAGATCAAAAATCCTTTGCTTTAAATTATGGACAGTCTCTTAAACGCCCTGCTTTTATACCGACGCCAAAATGGCTAATGACTTTGCTCTTGGGTGAAATGGCGAGTCTACTAACAGAGGGTGCAAAAATTACACCTTATAGATTAGAGCAGAAAGGCTTTAAATTTGAATTCAGCCACTTAGACAAAGCATTAAAAGATATTGAGGAAAAATATCAGGCCAGCTCGTAGCTTACACAGACTTCTTACGCAGAACGGGCAAGCCTTTGTCGTCATTTAAAGTGTTGGTGCATTTGGGATATTGAATACAGCCCCAAAAGTAACCGTTTTTACTTTTTTTTCTAATCAGGTAATGGCCACAAGATCTACAAGGATACTTCTTTGTGCTGGATGGTACGCCTTTATCGTCTTCGACTGTTACTTTGCAATCAGGGTAGTTTGAGCACCCCCAGAAGACATTGTCTTTAAAGGTTTTTCTTCGTAATGGAGAATGACAGGAGGGGCACAAATAGCGTTTCGCCCTAACCGGTTTTCCATCTTCGTTATTGGCGGTGTAGTCACAACTTGGATAAGACTCACACCCCCAAAACTCCCCTTTGCTACCTTGTTTCAACACCAACAGGCTTTCACATTTAGGGCATCGATAACGAACTTTAGCGGCTTTGATATGTGCGTCACTTTGCTCTAGGAATTCTTGCTCCCAGTTTGTGACTTTGTATGGTTGTTTCTCATCATCATTCCGCACAGATATTACTCTTTGTCCTTAAAACAAAGGACATTATCTTCTTTACAGTTTTCGTCCACTATTTCTTTGATTTTAGCGGCACCGTTACGTGCACCTTCCGCTGCAGCAGTTCCAATTTCCTTCATTGCATCCAGTGCCGCTTTACCCGCTTCTTTTGTTTCGTCTGGTATTTCGTCACTTAACTCAGAGGCTTTATCGGAAACTCCATCCGCTACCTCAGAAGAAGTGCTCTTTGTCTTTTCCCATAAGCTTGAAGCACCGCTTTTCACTTTTTCCCACATTGTTTCTTCTGCATGAGCAACAGACGAAAGAAAAACAAGAGAAATACAGATGATTTTGATTGTTTTCATAATAACCTTCACTTTTAAAAAGCTGCTCATTTTAGTTTTGCAGCGACTACTTTAATGTTTTCAACCAATCAGAAAGTTCATTCACGCCTTCCAAGCTTTGTAATTGCGGATAATTTGACAAAGTATCTTCCGCAACTTGCTCATGCTCCCAGGTACTGTGATAAGGAATATGAACAGCTTGAGCACCTAAATCCAGAATAGGTAAAATATCTGACTTCAACGAATTCCCTACCATTAAAAATTGCTCAGTCGAAATTTTGTGTCGCTCTAATATCTGACGGTACGCTTCTTCCGTTTTTTCACTTACTACTTCGATGATATCGAAATAATCAGCAATGCCAGAGCGGGCCAGTTTACTTTCTTGATCAAGAAGATCGCCTTTTGTGATCACAAGTAACTTAAACTTTCCTTTCAACTCTTGAAGCACGGCTTCGATGTTCGGAAGTAACTCGACAGGCGATGCCAACATGCATTTGGCCAGTTGTATGATTTCATGTATCTCACTGCCAGACACTCGACCTTCGGTTAATTCAATCGCGGTTTCAATCATAGAAAGCGTAAAACCTTTCACGCCATAACCAAAGTTTTCTAAGTTACTGACTTGGATTTCTGCCAAGTGAGAGCGAATGTAGCTTTCTTCATGATAAGGCAAAAGCAGTTTAATAAACTCGTCCTGAGCATGAATAAAGATGTCTTCATTGCGCCAAAGTGTATCGTCGGCATCAAAAGCAATGGTGTTTATATTGCTATTTATTACGGTCATTTCATGTCCATTGTTGTGTGTTTTTTTCAATTAAGTCCATGTATAAAGCGACTTGATCTGGAGACTCATTCAAAGCAGGAATATAGTCAAAAGCCTGACCGCCATTGGTTTCGAAGATTTCGCCTAATTCTAAAGAGACTTCTTCTAGGGTTTCAATACAATCAATTGAAAACGCAGGACTGATCACATTGATTCGCTTGGTCCCCATCGATGGCAAGGCTGTTAAAGTTGCATCGGCATAAGGCTTCAGCCACTCTTCACGACCAAATCGAGATTGATAAACATGAGTCCACTCACTGTCTTCAAGCCCTAATCTTTCCGCCACCAGCTTACTGGTCGTTTCACAGCGACGAGCGTAAGGGTCGCCATTTGTTACGTAACGCTTTGGAATGCCGTGGTATGAAAACACCAAGTGACGTCGTTCACCTTGTTTGCTCCATTGAGCCTTAACTGAATTCGCTAAAGCCTCAATGTATAAAGGGTGATCCGCATAATCATGGATTAGTTGTAACGATGGCCAATGAGGACAGCGCTTTAAGGAAGACATTAACCGATCATAAGCCGCTGCTGTTGTTGTAGCGGAGAACTGAGGATACATTGGCAAGACTAAAATATTGTCTACGCCTTGTTCTCTTAATTTTTGAGCTGCGCTATCCACGCTCGGATTGCCGTAAGTCATTGCCAGTTCAACAGGAACTGATTGTCCTGTTTTTTGCAACAAAGCTGTTTTAAGGTTTTCTTTTAAACGGTCACTTAGCACCAGTAATGGTGAACCCTCTTCCATCCAAACTTGTTGATAAACCTTAGCTACTTTAGGCGGACGCAAAGTCAAAATAATTAGGTTTAAGATTGGTTTCCAAAGTAAAGGGTTTAAGTCAACTACTCGCGGGTCAGATAAAAACGCCTTTAAGAAACGGCGTACTTCTGGCGTTGTTGGCGCATCTGGCGTCCCTAAATTAATCATCAATACGCCATAGTTACTCGTTTTGCTCATGTCATACCTTTCATTCAATTATTTCGATTCAGCAATAGCATCATGTTTGCCATTATAAACTATAAAAACAGAGGTGATATTGAAAAAACTTAGTACTCAACTCATCCACATTCGAACCAGTGAACACATAAGGAATACGATAGTACTGATGTATAAGACCACTCTGTCTAAGTTATTTCCTCGCTTGTAACAAAACCAGTGGAAAAACCAATAGCTAATTGCCAACACAGCGAATGAGGGCAAATGAATGGCTCCTACAAAACCAGATAAACCAAATTGATTAAAAGGCTGGGCTGGGTAAATAAAGCCCACCATGGCAGCAATAGAGGTAAAAATGGCAAAACCTAGAATGGTGCCTTCAATGTTCTTTTCAGGATTATCACTACTCATATGAAGAAGCTGCCCCATCACTCGACCACAGTTGCCAGCGAGTAGCGAAATCACACCAAAACCTAAACCAATAGGAATGTTAGCGACTCTATTCATTTGGCGAGGGGCAATTTGGATCGACCGCAAAGTGAAGATCATAAGTAAGATTGCGAAGATAGCGACCAAGAGAAAAAATACATTAAAGGTCACGAAGTTGATCAGAGATAATAACTGAGCCCCGATTATGCCGCCCATCGCGAAACCGGGAGCGAAGTTAATCATGTGCTGAAAATCCACCTGCCCTTTTTGCATCGCTCGAATCCAAGCATGTAAATGAGCCGGAATAAAGGCAACGAGGCAAGTGGCAATCACTGGCAGCATTACATCTTCAAAGGAAACATCAAACAAAGGGAGAAAGAAATAAAAAGAAGGCAAAGCAATAAGAGCAGGAGCACATCGAATAAGGCTGCTAACAGCACCCGCTCCAGAACCAATTAAAACTAATAACAAACACCATTCTAGTATCATAAAACAGCAAGCTCAGCTTAAACACATTCCAAACGATTTGAACAAAAATAAAAAAAGCAGACAAAAGTCTGCTTTTCTAATGATTCAAAGAAAGACACTAATCGCGGTATACGACGCTGCGAATCCTTTCTTGAATTAAGGTTGCTAACTTATCAGGCTGAAACTTAGATAAGAAGTCATCACAACCCACCTTCTGAACCATTGCCTTATTAAAACTACCACTTAAAGAAGTATGAAGAACAATATGAAGGTCTTTTAAACGTGGATCTTCACGCACTTCTCTTGTCAGACGATAACCATCCATTTCAGGCATTTCTGCGTCAGTGATCATCATCAAAAGTTTTTCTGGAACGATTTCGCCACTATCAGCCCATTTCTTGAGCTTCTCGAGGCCTCGTTTACCGTCTGTAGCCGTATGAACCTTGATCCCCATGAAATCCAGAGTAGATTGACATTGAGCCAAACCAACAGAGGAATCATCAACTACTAATACTTCTAAGCCTTTAGCAAGAGAAAGTAAGTCTTCATCAATAACATCATCGCTGACAGTACTATCGTATGGTGCAATTTCAGCCAAGACTTTCTCAACATCAATAATCTCAACAATACGCTCATTAACTCGAGTAATGGCTGTTAAATAATGTTGACGGCCTGTTCCATCTGGTGGTGGTAAGATTTCATTCCAGTTCATGTTAATAATGCGATCAACATCACCTACCATAAAACCTTGTACTGTATTGTTGTACTCTGTAACGATCAGATTAGATGGCTTAGTGCGGTCTATCGGCTTCATACCAATAGACTCAGATAAATCAATAACAGGAATGGTTCTGCCTCGAAAATGAGTAACACCCGCAACTGAAGGGTGTCTATGAGGCATAAGATTGAGCCTAGGAAGTTGTACTACTTCTTGAACCTTAAATACGTTGATTGCAAACATTTGCATTCCACCAAGACGGAACATAAGCAGTTCCAATCGGTTTTCGCCTACCAACTTGGTTCTTTGGTCTACAGCTTCTAACATGCTCGCCATATTTTACTCCAAACGTTTTTCTAAATGATGCTTAGATCCATTATAACCATGATATTGCATTCAGCTATGAGTTACAGTATTTTTTTGCGACAAAACAGGTGTTTAGTGTCTTACCAAATAGCTTAAACTCTTAAAGCTTAACACTTATTTATTTTTTATCACCTCAATCTACAAGAAATGCGAGCCTATTTTGCTCTATTTCGTAACACTGAATTCCACTTTAAAAACACAACGCAATAAGACGAGTAATTTATGATCGATATCGGCGTCAATATTAACCATAGCTTTCTTCTGGATAACCTAGAGCAGACCCTAACTGAAATGCGAGAAGTTGGCGTTAACGGCATGATTTGTATTGCATCAGATTTAGACGAAAGCAAATTAGTACAAAAACTAGGGCAAGAACACACTAAAATTTGGAACACCCTTGGTTGCCATCCTCATCAAGCAAAAACCTGGAGCAAAAGCAGTAAAGCGGATTTCTCCAAGCTTATCCAAACAGCAAAGCCTATCGCCATTGGAGAAACAGGGCTCGATTTCAACCGTAATTACTCTACACAAGATGAACAGTTTTATGCTTTTGATGAGCAGATCGAATTGGCACTCGAACATAATTTACCGCTTTATTTGCATGAAAGAGATGCTCATACAGAAATGCTTGAACGACTTAGGCGACATCCAGAGTTGGCAAAGAAGTCGATAATCCATTGTTTTACAGGCAACCAAGAAGAGCTGAATAATTATCTAGATTTAGGACTTTATATTGGCATTACTGGTTGGGTATGCGACGAGCGTCGAGGTGCTGACTTACAGGCTTCAGTACCACATATTCCATTAGACAAATTGTTAATCGAAACCGATGCACCTTATTTGCTACCAAGGAATATTCGACCAAGACCTAAGAAAAATCACCCAAAATACTTGCCTTGGGTTGCCATGGAAGTTGCTCGTTTAAAAGGTATAACATTAGAAGAGTTAACCTTAAATACTAATAAAAATACCGAGACTGTCTTTGGCATTGAGCTTAAAAGTACATGAGTTTTTGTGGCTGCTAACAGTAAAAGCTACAAAAGTGAGATTTGCTGAGAAAGAATGCTTTCCATATTAGTATGGAAGAACGGCAGGATGCTCTCAGCGATTGGCTCAATTTGCTTCTCTATGTAATGCTCATAATCTAAATGTACTAAATCATCTGTGGTTTCATAGGGAATCACGCCGGTTGTCTGGTACACATAGTAGACTCGCTTCCGTCCTTTATCATACTCAAGCGGTTGTCCAAGCTCAGCCCGCTTTTGATCAATAATCGCTGCAGCTCGGACGTGAGGCGGTTTGTTCTTGGTATAAGAAGACAAAGGTCGGCTCAACTGCTTGCTGTACACCAAAAACTCGTCATACTGCCCTGCTCTTAACTTTTCAATCGTGTCTTGAATGTACGGAATGGGGTTTTCATCGTTAAATATTTTTTCAAACAAGGTTCGCTGAAACTGTCTCGCCAATGGCGTCCAGTCACTTCTGGCGGCTTCCAATCCTTTAAAGACCAATTTCCCTTTTGAACGTCCAGCGTAACGCTTCTTACTGCCTTCTTCTTGGCCTCGAATTGTCGGCATAAAGAAGCGGTCATAAACTTGTTCGAATTCGAGCTCTAAATAAGAGTCTAACTGAGCGTAGTCACTGCACCATTGCTGCAAACATGAGTTCATGTCTGCACAAAGCTGCTCACCAAATAATTGCGGGTCAACCTGCGTATCATTTAACGTCACAAATAAAGAATCTGTATCGCCATAAATCACTTTAGCGCCACGCTCTTCAATCCAGGCTTTGGTTCTTGCTAACAACTCATGGCCGCGCATGGTAATAGAGCTGGCTAATTCAGCATGATAAAAACGACAAACGTTAGAGCCTAAAACGCCATAAAAAGAGTTCATTATGATTTTAATAGCGTAACTTAAAATCTCATTATGAGTTCTTTTGGCTTCTTCCCTTGCTTGAGCAAGCTCAGAGATAAGGTCTGGCAGAATGGCTTTTTCTCTGTCAAAGCTCGCGCCCAAAAAACCGGGAACAAATCGGCTATTGCTTGCATTTAATCCTTTGTTTCCCTCGTGTTGGGCAGAGACCCGCGCTAATGGATCAATATGAAAGGTGCGAACAATACTTGGATACAGACTTTTAAAATCAAACACCAAGACATTCTTATAAAGCCCTGGAATTGAAGACATCACAAAGCCACCAGGACTGGGCACAAAGTCCTCATCACGCCAAGCCGGAGCGACAAAACCAGCTTTATGTAAACGTGGCAAATAAAGGTTTTCAAACGAAGCAACAGAGCCGCCCGGTTGTTCTAAAGGAATCCCCGTTAGGTCAACACGAGTTTGTTGTAGCTCAATTAATTTGAGTTTTTCAAAGATTCTGAGAACCAAATCACAATCTTGCAGGTTGTAAGCAACAAAAGCGTTTAAGTCTTCTTTGTGTAGGCGTTCTATTTCTTGCCAACGATCACCACCATGCAATAGCTTGCCGTCGTCTAAAATTTCTTTACTGACATTATTTAGACTGTATGACTCAAAATGATAGCCGCCCACTTTTAGTAAAGTGATGCCGTCTAACGCTACTCGCCCCGGAATACTAATAAAATATCGCCCCTGATTATCAGACGATCGAATGTTCCAGCTTTCACCATTTACGCCAAATGCTGGTCGAATCCCTAATATCTGACAGCGTTGGTCAATAAACTGCAAATCAAAGCCAATTAAATTCCAACCAATAAAAACATCGGGAGAATGGGTTCTCACATATCGCATAAAGGCCAATAGCAAACTTTTTTCGTCGGAAAAAGTATGAACCAACTCGGTATCAACAGGTTTTTTTGTGACAACGAAGGCGATGCGTTGGTCTTTTGCGGTAATACCAATGGATAGCAAGGTATTCGTGGAAACTGAGGTTTCAATATCCAAGGACCAAACCTTCCAATCTGGGCGCCAATCACCTGCAATGATTTTGGCTTGGCGATAGACTTGATTCGCCGCATCGGGAACACCGATAAACCGAACAGAGCCTCGGATATTGCGTTCCATTAAATAGCGATTATGGGCTTTAATGTCTTCTTCAAAAACGGAATAATCGTTGCGCTTTACTAAGCTCACCATTTGCTGGTGGATAGTCAGACTATGGCTTTGAATAATAGTAACGGGAGCGTTATCAAAAGATCGAAACTGGGATTCAGTACATTGAACCCCAGCAACGTCATTAGGAAGACTATCGAATGGTGCATCAGTGAAAAAAACACTTTGTTGCTTGTCCGGTAGGACCTTAACGGTTCCTTCCGGTGTTTTAATAAAGAGGCTCATTTCTATCTGGCCGCCTACTTCGCGAGTATGGCGGCTGACGATATAGCCATGCTTTTCTACAAACATTCAAACAACCCAGATTAATGAAAAAGTACCTAATTATAACCCACGTAATAAAAGCATGGGCGGCACTTTTAACACAGTCCTGCTGGCAAATATACCAATGGTTGAAATCACCCCAACACCGATTAATGGGCCAAATAGCCACAAAGACAAATGGAAACTTGGAGCGGTGTTAAATACAAACACCTGTAATCCATATAAACAAGCCTCAGCGCCAATGGCAGCTATCAATCCAGAGAAAAAGCCAAGCGCACCAAACTCAACAAACAAGGCTTGTCTTACCAATGAACTTTTCGCACCCAACACTCGAAGTAATGCGCCTTCTTCCAACCTTTCTTCCAATGTGGATCGCACACTGGCGAGCAAAACCAAAGCGCCAGCACTCAGAATACAAAGTAAAACCAATTGGATTGCTTGAGATAGCTGTCCGATGATCGTTTGTATCTGCTTCAAGATATCGCCTACGTTTAAAATAGACACGGTTGGGAATTGTGACATCGCACGATAGAAAGGCTGAGCAGACTCATCGCTAATAAATAAACTGCTCACAAAGTTCGCTGGATAATCTTCTAAAGCACTTTTAGGTAAAATGAGATAGAAGTTAGGCTGCATAGAACCCCAATCAACCGTGCGAACAGACGTAATCGGCAAGGTAACAACATTACCACCAATGTTGATGGTTAATTCATCCCCAAGGGAAAGGTTCGCTTCTTTAGCCGCTTCCTGCTCAACAGATAAACCTTCTGCACTGAAATCGCCAGCCACTAATTCATTCCCTTCACCAAGCGTATCAGACCAAGTGAGATTTAACTCACGCTCAAATAATTCTGGCTCACCTCGAGCTTCTGGATAAAGGTCTTGAACCAAGTCTTCATTAACCGCAGTAACGCGGCCACGAACCATAGGGTACCAGTCAGATTTCTCAACATTAAGCTGAGTTGTCTCATTATTGATTTGCTCGATTTGGTTGGCTTGAACATTAAACAAATAATGATTCGGAGCGTCTTCTGGTAACTGTTGCTGCCAATCGGCAATCAAACTTGATTTAATTCCGATCAAGATCAGAGTCAGCATGATAATTAGAGTGAAAACCAGAAGCTGAAACAAATTTGGAACTAAGCGGCGATACAAAGAAGCCAAGCCAATTTGCCAACCACTGGTTGCACCAGAAGTAAGCGAGCGCCCTAGCCTGAAAGCCAACCAACCAATTCCAGCCACTAACAAACTAATGCCAGCAATCACTACCGTCATAATGCTTGGCAGCAAAATACCATTGGTATAAAGGCACATCAAACCATACATACCAATAAAACCAATGACATAAACAAACAAGGTGTTTTGTTCAATTTTGGCATTGGGTTGCAGCACGGATAATGGCGAGATTTTTATTAGTCTCATCATAAGTGGCAAACAAAATACCAACATGGAAATAAAACCAGTTGCGGCACCTAACCACAAACGATCGACAGAAGGCGCAGGCAAACTGGTTGAAACCAAGCTAGATAACAAGGAAACGATAATCTCCTGTATTCCCCAACCAAGTCCAAGACCAATAAGCGCCCCAACAATTAACAAGGCGAATAATTGCTGAGCAAATATTCGCGTTAATAATTTCGGCGTGGCGCCAAGTGTTTTTAAGATCGCAACTTGCATGAGGTGGCGTTTAACAAAACGAGCAGAAGCAAGCGCCATGGCAACACCCGACATAACA
Source organism: Marinomonas algae (assembly GCF_047525555.1). Taxonomy (NCBI): domain Bacteria; kingdom Pseudomonadati; phylum Pseudomonadota; class Gammaproteobacteria; order Oceanospirillales; family Oceanospirillaceae; genus Marinomonas; species Marinomonas algae. Next base: position 23,213 of record NZ_JBLIXK010000010.1, read on the forward strand.
ACGGCTAACGTACCGGCAAGCAATAAGAAAGATTCTGCACGACCAATAGTGTCGCCAATACGTTCGCCACGCTGAGCAGGAGTTTGCCAACGCTGTCCGTCTTCAAGTTGTGGTTTAACCCATTCTTCGTATTCTGATAAAGCTTCTCTGTCGCCAGCTAGCAATAACGAATAACGAACGCGGCTGCCTGGAATAATAACATTGGTAGCAGCAAGGTCTTGTATATTCATTACTGCACGCGGGGAGATAGCGAAAGCGGATGTGCTTGAGCCTGGATCCCTTACGAGATAATTGGAAACGGTTAATGAAGCTTCGCCTACTTCTACTTCATCACCAATGCTGATGTTTAGCAAACTAGCGAGTCTGGATGATACCCAAACTTCGCCTTGCTTAGGGGAATCTGCTGTACTCTTTCCTGTACCGAACAAGGTGTCATCAACAAGATAAGCGCCTCGTAGCGGATAATTATCACTCACCGCACTAAGTTGAGATAATTGGAGGGAGTCTTTAGCGAACATCATGGTAGTAAAAGAAGTTCGCTCAGCTTGCTCTAACGATAAGCTCCGAGCTTCCTGCTTCCATTCATCTGAAATAAGCTCATCTGATCGAATTAAACGATCGGCCGCCAAAAGGTTAGCAGATTCTTGCTCAAAAGAAAGTTGCAGACGATCAATGAAAAGCCCAATTGAGGTGACCGTGCTCACTGAAATAATAAGCGCCATGAGAAGTGTGATTAAATCCCCACTTCGGATGTCTCTTAACATCAAACGAAACGTAAAACTCATAGCGATTTTTCCGTAAGCTGACCCGCAGACATGACCAATTGACGGTCGCACATTTTCGCAAGCTCATTATCGTGAGTTACCATCACCAGAGTGGTTCCCTGTGATTTGTTTAAATCAAACAAGAGCTCAATAATCAGATTGCCGTTTTCTTCATCAAGGTTCCCTGTTGGTTCATCCGCGAACAGGATTTTAGGTTGGGAAGCAAAGGCTCTTGCAATGGCTACACGCTGTTGCTCACCGCCCGATAATTGATTTGGATAATGAGTTAATCGGTGAGACAAGCCTACTTTCTCTAACAAGGCTTCTGCTTTCTTACGAGCGTCTTTGTCACCTTTCAATTCTGCTGGCAACATGACGTTTTCTATTGCCTGCAAACTAGGCAAAAGATGGAAGGATTGAAAGACAAAACCAACATACTGCCCACGTATTAATGCTCGGTTTTCTTCGCTTTGGTCAGAGAAAGGTTGATCGTAAAGAGTGATGTCTCCTGATGTATTCACATCCAAACCTGCTAACAATCCTAATAATGTTGATTTACCTGAGCCGGAAGAACCTACGATTGCCACAGATTGACCTTCCATAATTTCCATATTTATTCCTTTCAATATGGTTAAATTCCCTGTATTCGAAGTTACTGTATGCGTTAGATTAGTAACTTTAATCGCGGTACTCTTTGCCATGCTGTTTCACTCTATAAGGTTTAATATGTTTATAAAAAGACACTTCGTACTACTCTGTACAATAACATTTCTCTTCATTAGCTCATTTGCTTCGGCGTCTACGTTATTGGTTATGGGCGATAGTCTTAGTGCAGCCTATAACTTACGACAACAAGATGGTTGGGTTAGTTTACTAGAAAAGCAACTTTCTCAATCAAACCCTGAAATAAAGGTTGTAAACGCTAGCGTCAGTGGAGAAACCACTCAAGGCGGCCTTTCTCGTTTCCCTGCTTTATTAGAAAGCCACAAACCAACATGGGTCATTCTTGAGTTGGGTGCTAATGATGCATTACGAGGTTACCCTCTAAATCAGACCACAATCAATCTTGAAACCATGGTTGAGCGGGCTCATCAAGCGAATTCTAGCGTTTTACTCATTGGTAATCAGATTCCTCAGAATTATGGAAAGCGCTATACAGAGATGTTTTTTAATTTATACAAAGACATCGCAGAAAAATACAATCTAGCTTATTTACCCTTTATGCTTCAAGATGTTGCGCTGAATAAAGAGCTGATGCAAAACGATGGAATTCACCCAAATGCCAAAGGGCAACCCATCGTACTAAAGAACATATTGCCTCACTTAGAAACACTTTTAGAAAAAAATAAGGAATAGACTATGAAAGCGGTTTTTTTAGACAGAGGTTCATTCCCCGACTCCATCAATATTGAATTGCCAGCGCAAATTAGCGAAGTAGTTGAATACCAAAACACACAACCAGAACAAGTAGCAGAGCGCATCAAAGACGCTGATATCGTCTTAACCAACAAAATTGTGCTGAACGCAGACGCGATTCAAAAAGCTTCTAACCTGAAGCTGATTCAAGTTATGGCAACGGGCGTTAACAATGTGGATGCAAACGCTTGTCAGAAAAAAGGCATTGCGATACAGAATGTTGAAGGCTACTCAGTTAACAGTGTTCCTGAACATACATTTTCAATGCTCCTCGCCCTAAGAAGGAACCTTGTTTCGTATATCCAAGATGTGAAAGCGGGCAAGTGGTCGAGCTCTGAACATTTTTGTTTTTTGGATTACCCAATAAAAGATCTACACGATACCAACATGGTTATTATTGGTGGAGGCTCTTTAGGAAAAAGAGTCGGTGAAATAGCAAAAGCGTTTGGCATGAAGGTTACCTTTGCAGAACGCAAAGGAGCGAAAGAGCTTCGGACCGGTTACACAGAGTTTGAAAGCGCTTTAAAAGTAGCTGATGTAATCAGCATAAACTGCCCATTAACCGAAGAGACTAAAAACTTAATCAGCGATGCTGAATTCGCTTTAATGAAACCAAGCGCCCTGCTGCTTAATATCAGTCGTGGTGGAATCGTTGATGAACACGCATTGCTTAACGCATTCAAACAGCAAGCGATTTCCGGTGCCGCTTTTGATGTTGCTACACAAGAGCCGATGCCATTAGAGCACCCGCTACATCAATTAGCTGAGTATCCCAATTTTCTACTGACACCTCACATTGCATGGGCGAGTCATGAAGCCATGGAAACATTGGTTCATATTGCTGTCCAAAAAATTGCGGCTTTTATCGAAGCCAATAAGTAGAACATAGAATGTCATTAGAGATTTTGTATCAGGATGATTATCTGGTTGCCGTCAACAAACCGGCTGGATTACTGGTTCATCGAACCCATTTAGCCAAAGAGGAAGAAGACGCCGTCGTTCAAAGGTTAAGGGATCAAACGGGTAAATGGGTGTTTCCTGTCCATCGATTGGACAGAGGAACATCTGGCGTTTTGGTCATGGCATTTAGCCCTGAAATGGCAAGAAATCTATCGGCGCAATTCTCTGAATCTCAAACCAACAAAACATATCATTGTTTGGTTCGTGGTTTTTGTGATCCCGCAGGCACCATAGATTATCCTTTAGCCAAGCTAAATGAGCAAAAAGGTCGTTCTCGATTTAAAATTGAAGGAACAGAAAAAGAGGCTGAGACGAAATTTGTCTGCTTAACACGTTATCAAGCCCCGATTCCGGTTAGTCGTTATCAAAGCATGCGTTTAAGTTGGTTGGAAGTGACACCAAAGCAAGGGCGAAAGCATCAGATAAGAAGACATTTTAAACACTTGTTGAATCCATTGGTTGGTGATTCTTGTTACGGTTGTCGACACATTAACAAGGCTCTTAAAGCCGAATGGCCGGAACACTTTAGATTAATGCTTCATGCGTCGCATCTCGAATTCACTCACCCAGTAACAGAGGAAAAACTCACGCTAAGCGCACCTTTGAGTGACCAAATAATCGATATGCTTAATTTGCTAGCGCCTCATGAAGTTCCACTATCGGCATCAGAGCGGTAACGTCGTCTGATGCAGCCCATTTAAAAACCAAACTATCGTGTATGTCAGGGTCAAAGTTAATGCTGTTTTCTTGTCGTTCACTGACATGAAAGCCACATGACATGAGCACTTTCATTGACGCATTATTATGATCCGCCACCTGTGCATACACTTCTGTAATTCCATAGCTGGCCCATAACATCAACAAGCGCTTCAATACGAATCTGGCAATTCCTCGATTAGTAAATTCATTGGCAACACGATAAGACACTTCCATTGTCCGCTGTTTTGCATCCAATACTTGACCACTGAAACGACCAATCAACTCTCCGCTGGGCAAAACCACCAGATACTGTAGATTTTTAAACCTCCCATTGAGTAAATATCTAAAATAGTTCTCTGTTTGCTTACGCAAAACGTGTTTTGGCAAAAACTGAGAAAACCATCTTCTATTTCGAAACTCGAAAAGAAGAATGCTGTTAAGGTCTGCTTCTGTTGCTTGCCGGATAATTAATGATCTTTTCATATCGAAACACACGCCCCACATAAAGGATTACCTTCTAGCTTAGTGCAGATATGCGATAAATGCAGAAGATTACGCCTTTTTAACTGAATCCCCTTCTCCTAAATGATAAAATCTATAAGACAATACAGTGTTATAAGGTATCATTCATGAAGAAGCGAAATTTAGTCTACTCAACGGATCAAGGGCGCTTATGTCCAGATTGTGAACATTCAGTAGAAGACTGCCAATGTAAGAATGAGCAAGTCATTGGTGATGGCAAAGTACTCATTTCTTTAGAAACAAAAGGCAGAAAAGGCAAAGGTGTTACTGTTATTAAGGGCTTGCCTATTACACAAGACGAGCTAAAAAAACTAGGCAAAAAACTGAAAACCCAATGCGGTACTGGCGGTGCAGTTAAAGACGGCCAAATTGAAATACAAGGCGATCAACGTCAACAAATTAAAGTCATGCTTGAAAAGGAAGGCTATTCAAGCAAATTCAATGGCGGCTAATGTTGTTTTTCATAATGAAAACCATGGCATCTATAGTAAAGAAAACTGAAGTGATACAGACAAATCAAGCGTTATTAACTATGATGGAACTAATCTCCTTTAATAAAAAACATGGTTACAGCAGAGGCGCGAATGTTCCAGCATAATAAGCAACAAGCAGATCATTTAATGCGGTCAGCCATTCCTTTAATGGAGAAATTAGATATTCCACCAACGCCCTATAATTATGGGATTTGGTATGAGTACGCCTCCAACAGAACACCTGAATTGAACAAAGTTGTTGATACCGCTTTACGTCGATTCGGCAGCTTACCTGCTTTTGTTTCTCAGGAGCTATTTAGCGAGTTTTTATTGTCTGAAGAGTTTCAGCACGCCCATCGACAAGGTCCTGTATTAAAACAACTCACGGATAACCTAGAGTCTGAATCTGGCCAAGTTACTGATGAATTAACTCAGTTTTCCAAAATGCTTAGCCAGGGAAAGAAGGCCTTAAAAAACACCAAGGACACAAATCAAATTGAACGTATTGCTTCATTGCTCGAATTAAATACGTTCAAAATGAATCGAGTTGTTGAACACTTCAATGACTCATTGGTATCTGCTCAAGAAGAGCTAGCAACATTGAGAGCAGAACTAGCAGACGCAAAACAAAGCACTGAATTAGATCCTATGACCTTGTTGGCTAATGAAAAAGGCTTTGAGCGCACACTCTTCTCGTTAGTGCCTTATGCCGAAGATGATTTAACTCTATTGATGATTGACATAGATGATCTAGGTAGCATTAATCAGGAATACACTAAAAAAGCCGGTACCTCTCTTATTCGTTACATAGCAAAGCTCTTACGAAGCTTATTACCAGAAGGTGGTTTTCTTGCACGCTTCCAAGGTGGACGATATGCCATGCTACTCAGTGAGACAGAGCTAAGCGAGGCAGCAGAACTGGCTGAGCACATACGTCATCAAGTTTCCATACAGAAAATACGTTACAAACAATCTAAAGTGCCTTTACGTCAGGTTACAGTATCTATTGGTTTGGGAACTCTATTTGGAAATGAAAGCCCTAACGACCTCATTGAGAAAGCTCAACATTACTTAGTATTTGCCAAACGGTCTGGCAAAAACTGCGTTACACATCACGAATAAAGACTTTTGCTTTAAGGTAACAACATGCCAAAAACCTCAAGCCAAGCACATTGCACTTTGTTTCAAGTGCGCGACTACGAATGTGATATGCAAGGCATAGTAAATAATGCGGTCTATCAAAATTATTTAGAGCACGCCCGTCATCAATTTATCAAAACAAAAGGGCTAGACTTCGCCGAAATTACTAAACAAGGTATACATCTCGTCCTAATCAAAGCTGAGCTTGACTACAAGCGATCACTGCAAAGCAGTGATGAGTTTTACATTCAAACCAGCGCAGAAAGAATCTCAAAACTAAAACTGGCTTTTAATCAAAGCGTATACAGAGCAAAAGACGATCAACTTATGCTGCAAGCCAAAATGACAGTGACATCCACCACCAAAGAAGGTCGACCAGTTGTGTTTGAGCAAGCTGACGTGCTGCTGACTAATTAAGTCCGTAGTATCAAAAGATAGTTTTTTAAAAATGAAAGCACCACAACGCCCTACCTTACCCCTTAATTAGATATAAGCAAAACATTGAGTAAGAGAAATAAAAAAGCCGAATAGACATAAATCTATTCGGCTTCTATTGATGTACTTTTTTCAGTACAAGATCAAGACTTAACTCTAACATCTTAATCTTTAAGGAATAATGGCGGTGAGCAAGAGATTCGAACTCTTGATGCCTTTCGACATACACGCTTTCCAGGCGTGCTCCTTCGGCCACTCGGACAGCTCACCAAAACAAATAAATACGCTCTGCGTAATTTCTGCGCGTATTTTAGAGAGCAATACTTTAGATTGCAACTTGTTTTGTAAAATAAACCTTAAGAATTAATCTCTTACCCATTCTAGACGTTCACTGAGCCTTGTGTCGGTAACAATATTACCGGCTTTTTCCGGTGTGCCTGCATAGATCAAGCCAATGATTTGATCATTTTGCTCTAACCCAAGAAGTTCTTTTGCCTTTTCAGTAAAACAAGCAGGTCCGCTACGCCACATCCCACCATAACCGAGCGCACTTAATCCAAGCAGAACTTGTTGAGCCGCTGCAGACGATGCCATGACTTGTTCAACTTCAGGAACTTTCGGATGCTCTTGTATGCGAGCGTAAACCAGTAGAACAGCAGGTGCACGAAAGGCTTTTTTGATAAAAGCCTCTTCTTTACTTTCAGGCATAGATACGACTTCAGATAAAGCATGATGCCAGTATATTTGACCTAACTTTGCTCTCCCTTCACCTTCATAAATACGGAAGCGCCATGGTTTTAAGTTGCCGTGATCTGCTGCACGACTTGCTGCATCAAGAATAGATTCCCATTCACTTTGCGTTGGAGCTGGCGCATTTAGTAGCGGTTGGGATACACGATTACGCATGAATGTTATAAATTCTTTACTCATAAGACATTGAATTCCGTTAATATGATGGGATTGCAGAAAGCAAGTATACTGTTTTATTACGCCTAAACAATAATGGATATCATGCCCATTTTTCGTGGGTCTAGGGGGAATTATGCCAAAGTGGCTTATCTGGACATTGCTAGAGCTCACGACTTTTCTTATGCTGGCTAATTTAACCTTTTTATGGCTTTCTCACCGCCTAAATAAAGACATTCAGAAACAAGAGCAAGAACCTGTAGACTCCAAAGATAGCGAGGCTAATAATACAGCTTCTGCGGATTTATCAGATAATACTAAAGTTTTTAAGCGCTTAGCACACTTCCTTGATCAGCAGATAAGCCATGCTGCAGCCATGCTCAGCCCAAAGCAAGAGAATCAGCATGAAACAAATACTTTAAAGTTATGGGGAACCATTTTAAGAGCTGAGCGTGCTATTGTTTTAAATCAAGCCAGTGAGCAGCCAAAACCAATTCTAAATCGCTTCCTTGCTAACTTACTCTATGCGATATCCACCGCCAAATTACAAACAGCGGATCCAGAGGAGTTACAGCAAAACCTAAAGGACATGGAAGATGAATTCTTTCAATCTTCCGAGTTGCTTATCACGAAAGAGTCCCTATCAAAGAATCAAATGCTGCTTAACGAAGATTTACGCAACAACATTGATCGAGCTAATAAACGCATTAAGCAAATGGGCATTAAGATTGCGGAACAACAAAGACTGCAAATAGAAATTGATGAATTACAGAGAAAAATAAAAGCCCTAGAAGCCACTCAAAAGTTACATGCAGATGACTTTCCTGAGATTCAGGCTCACTTGCATGAAACACAAAATCAAAAAGCACATACAAAAAGTGCAACCTTCAAGCAAATATCCTCTCTTAACAACCTGTCTAATCGCCAGCAAATGGTAATTGAGCAGCTAAAAATTAAAATTGATCAAGCAAGAAAAAGTCAAGGTTCTGGCGATGGTATTGAGTCTCAAAAAATTGCTATAGCAAAAATGGAAAGGTTAGCCGAAGAGTCACAAACAATCATCTTGCAATTAGAAGCGGAAATGGAGACATCAAACTTATCAATTACCTCTCTAAGACAAGATATTAATGCTAAGGATGAAAAGCTTGCCGAGCTAGAGAAAATGCTCTCGCGCAGTAACGAAACTGCGATTGGAAACCTTCAAAACCTTCATGCTAGTCGGAAAGAGACATTAGGCTCTCTACGTGATGACTTAAATATCGCTCTAGAAAGCAACTCAAGTGAGAACTTAATTGAGCAAGATAAAGACACAAAAATGCTAGAGCGGCTTCTACAAGAGTCTGAGACCTGTGTTACTTTGTTGGCTCAAGAGCTAGAAACTGCCGAAGAAGAAAACAATCAATTAAAAGTAAAAGTGAATGCTCTCGCTAAAACAAGCAGCGGAGAAACACCGCAAGAACACAGAGAGCTTCTAGAACAGCGAGAGAAAAATAGAACTCTAGTGGAACAAACAACCAATCTAAAGAATCAATTGCTAAACTCAAAATCAAGTAAAGACCTGCAAGGATTACGCGTAGAATATAATAAGAAGAGTTTAGAGTGTGATCGCCTACAATTGGCGTTTGCAGACTTAGAAATGAAATATCTAGGGACTCTTAATTAAGAGCCCCTACTCTAATAATGCATAAGATTGATTTAGGCGTTAAAGTCCAACATGCGCTGTAATGGAATAAGAGCCTTCTCTCTTGTTTCTTCTGGTACGTGGATTTCACCTAAATTGTTTTTAAGCGAATCTCGCAGCATTTCCAAGCTATTAAGCGCCATCCAAGGGCAATGGGCACAACTTCTGCAACTTGCACCTGAGCCTGCCGTCGGCGCTTCAACGAAGCGTTTATCCGGAGACGCTTGCTTCATTTTGTAGAAAATCCCTCTATCTGTTGCAACGATGAAGGTACTGTTTGTCATTTTCTTAGAGGCATTTAGCAATTGCGAAGTGGAACCTACTACATCTGCCACCTCTACAACAGATTCTGGCGACTCAGGATGAACAAGCACAGCGGCATCTGGATAAACGGCTTTTAAATCTAAAATACCTTTAGCTTTAAACTCTTCATGAACGATGCAAGCACCATCCCAAAGAATCATATCTGCACCTGTTTCACGTTGAATATATCCACCCAAATGTTGATCAGGCGCCCAAATAATCTTTTCGCCCTGCTCAACTAAATGATTAACAACATCAAGTGCAATACTTGAAGTGACAACCCAATCAGCACGAGCCTTAACAGCGGCTGAAGTATTAGCGTAAACAACGACTTTTCTGTCTGGGTGCTGATCGCAAAAAGCAGAAAACTCATCGATTGGGCAGCCAATATCTAAAGAGCAAGTTGCTTCTAATGTGGGCATTAAAATAGTTTTTTCAGGGCTTAAAATTTTAGCCGTTTCCCCCATGAATTTAACACCCGCTACCACCAGTGTTTGTGCTTCATGATTAGCGCCAAAGCGAGCCATCTCTAAGGAGTCTGCAATAATACCGCCCGTTTCTTCTGCCAACTCTTGAATCGCATCCTCTGTGTAATAGTGAGCGACTAAGGCAGCATTTTTTTGCTTAAGTAAAAGCTTGATCTCATTACGAATTTGTTCATTATCTAAAGACTCTTTCTGCAAGTTCTTCTCAGCAGAAAATAAATGCTTTTGAACGGTTTCGCGCAAGGCAGCTTTATTAAGAAGATCGGACATATCATTACCCCTTAAGAAACTGGGAGTGGAATGAGTGTTTTTGGTGGGTCGTACTGGATTCGAACCAGTGACCAATTGATTAAAAGTCAACTGCTCTACCAACTGAGCTAACGACCCAAAAATCACAAAAAGGAATTAAACGTTGGTGGGTCGTACTGGATTCGAACCAGTGACCAATTGATTAAAAGTCAACTGCTCTACCAACTGAGCTAACGACCCAACGGGTTGCGTATATTACAGAGCCCGTTGAGGATTGCAAGCTATTTAATTTTACTTAAGTAACCTGACGCTAACTTAGCAGCTTTACTTTCAGGAAAACGACCGATGACATCTTGTAAATAAGACCTAGCCTTTGCTGAGTCCCCAAGTTGGTCATTGACTGTTCCAAGCTTATACAAAGAGTCTGGCTCTTTACTGTGACCAGGAAACTTTTGAATGACGGTTGAAAAAGCGTTGATTGCTTCAACTGACTTCCCTTGCACTAATTTGACTTCACCCAACCAATAATAACCATTACCGGTTAATGTGTTATTTGGGTAATCTCGTACAAACTGAGCAAAAGCAGCTTCAGATTCATCAAACTTGCGTTCACGAATGAAATTATAAGCTTCGTTGTACTCTTGTTTAGCTTGTTCTGTTGGCGGTTGTAAAACAACAGGGGCTAGTGGCGATATTGGCGTACTAACAGTGGGTCGCTCTTGTTTAACGGGAGTCACTACAGGAGCCGGCGCTGTTTGCTCAACTGGCGAGCTAGAGGTAGTCTGTCTATTGATAGATGATGTCATAAGCAGAGACAAGCGCTTATCAAGATCGATATAACGGTCTCGCTGACTTTCTTTCATCAGTTTTAATTCATACCCCTGCTCTTCTAACTGGCCTCGTAAACTTTGCACTTCCTGTTGTAATGTTTCCAACTGGAAAAGTAACTCAGCGGCAGCAGCGGGAGATAATGCAGTTCTGGCTTGTTGAGTTTCGGCCATTGCAAATGGCGCTGTAAAACACAGCGCCATTGCAACAGAACGAACCTTTACTTTTCTAAAGATCATTTTTCGTAACGTACTTCAACTCGACGGTTTAACTGCCAAGCATTATCTTCGTGACCAAATGCTACAGGCACTTCTTCACCAAAGCTTACAGTTTCAATTTGAGATGCAGCAACGCCTTGAATAGTCAAATAACGGCTGATTGCTTTAGCACGACGCTCACCAAGAGCCATGTTGTATTCACGAGTACCACGCTCATCAGCATGGCCTTCTAATACGATACGCGCATCTGGGTTCGCAACTAGGAATTCAGCGTGTTTAGCCAAAGCTTCACGAGATTCTGGTCGCACAATGGATTTATCGAAATCAAAATAAAATACTGTTTCTACTCCAGCTAAAGAGTCCATAGCAGTTACATCATCTTCAACAATAACACTTGTTAGAGCGCCATCTTCACCAGCACCAAATGCTTGATCAGTACTTGCATCACCTTCAGACAATTCTGTTGCACTAGCTCCATCTTCTGCAACAGTTGATGAATCCGTTTCTGTTGCTGTTGTACTACAACCTGCAATCCAAGCTGCAGATAAACCGATAACAGCAAACTTACCTAATTTGTTTACGCTCATTATTAACTCCTCAATGTCTTTATTTGAAATACGGAGACCAAGATGGTTCACGCACATCACCTTCAGCTGATGGTAACCTATATTTAACTAGCCCATCAACGGATACTACAGCTAAGATACCCTTTCCTTGATAGGTTGTGGCATACATCACCATGCTACCGTTTGGCGCAATACTTGGTGATTCGTCTAAGTAAGTCTCTGTGAGAATTTGAACTCGGCCTGTTTTCATATCTTGTAGTGCAATATGATAATTACCGTCGTTCTTCTGAACCGTTACAAGATATCTTCCATCTGGCGTCATACTTGCTCTGGTATTTAGATCACCTTCAAAAGTGACCCTCTCTACACGCTTACTATTTACATCTAGTCGATAAATTTGCGGATTACCGCCTCGATCAGATGTGAATACTATCCCTTTACCATCAGGCTCCCAACTTGGCTCTGTATCAATAGAGTAATGGTTTGTCATCCTCTGTAGCTTCTGGGTAGCGATGTCTAAAGTGTAAATTTCAGGGTTGTTATCTTTAGATAATACTAAAGCTAATTTCTTACCATCTGGTGACCAAGCTGGCGCACCATTCAACCCTCTAAATCGTGCAATCTGCTGACGTTTGCCCGTTGCCAGCTCCTGAATGAATATATTTGGGCGTCTATTTCTAAACATTACATAAGCAATATTTTTTCCATCACTACTCCATGATGGTGATAAAATTGGTTCTTTTGACTCTACAACCACCTGAGGCCGGTGTCCATCGGCATCAGCAACTTGCAACTTAAATAAAGGAGAACTTTTATTACCCTCCGCTGTAACATATAAAACTCGGGTACTAAAAGCGCCTTTTATCCCAGTTAATAACTCATATATTTTATCGCTAATATAATGGGCGGCATCACGAAAATTCTTTTCACTAACATCAATTGAGGCATGCTTTTGAACAGGCTTTTGACTCAATACATTCAACAATTCGAAGCCTATACGGTACTGGCCATTTGACAACCTTTGAATTGAACCAATGACAACATAATCACTTTTTAAAATACGCCAATCTCTATAATATACATCAGCTTCTTTGGAAGGCATACTGAGCATATTCGACCTTGAAACTGTCTGAAATAAGCCGCTTCGAGTCAAATCCGCATCAACAATCTGGGCTATATCTTCCGGTAAAGCGTTAACACCTTCATAACCAAAAGGCACAACAGCAATAGGCAGTAATTGATCCGCTCCACTGGTGATTTCAATAACAAGTTGTGCTTTAGCGGTATTTATAAAAAATAAGCAAGTAAATAAAACGCTTAACCATTGTTTTAACATCATTTAATTTCTCAAATCTTGCGGGTTAAAAATTAAGTCTATTTGGCGAAAGTTCCGTTCAAACGTATAAGAATCAACGTCAGCTAACTCTTCTATGCGTCCAACTTTGTACACAGCATCTACGGCTCTTTGATCGAATAGGGCATCGCCACTGCCTTTTGTTACTTGTGTGTCTCTTACTTCACCGTTCGGTAAAAAGTATATTCTTAATTGGGTTTTCATCCCATTTCTAGCATTCGGTGGACGATTCCACACAGATGTAATTCGACTATTAATCAAGCTACTAATAGACTGAACCATTTGCGCTTCTTCCGCTGCTCGTAACCGTTCTTGCTCTGCCGCAGCGGCTTGTGCTGCCGCCTCTTCCGCTTGCTTTTTCTCTTCAGCTAACCTAGCGGCTTCTGCTTGTCTTTTTCGTTCTTCATCAGCCAACCTCTCAGCCTCAGCTTGACGTATAAGCTCTTGCTCTTTGCGTTTTCTTTCTTCTTCCGCCTGTTTTTCTAAACGCTGCTTTTCTCGCTCTTTTTCTTGCGCCAGACGCTTTTTCTCATTCTCTTGTTCGAGGCGTTTCTGCTCAGCAACCTGTTGCCTTTCTTTTTCTTTTCTTGCTGCAGCCTCTGCAGCTTCACGCTCTTTAACTCGCTTAGCTTGAGCAAGCTGTTTTTCTCTGGCTTCTAAAGCTTTCTGTTCAGCTTCTTTTTTACGCTTCTGCTCTGCCTCTTGCTTTCTTTTAGCTGCGGCATTTGCAGCTTGTTGCTTAGCTGCTCTTTCTTCCGCTTCGCGCTTGCCAATAATCGTATCCGAAATATCAATTACTGTTGCGTTGACAATAACAGGACGCTTAGGCTGTTGCTTTTCATCATCACTAAAATCAACCGCCACGACGCCTGCTACTAAAATAACAGCATGTAAGCCAACAGCTAATAATACCGGAAGCCCGTAGCTATCATCTTTTAGCCATTTCATTATTTTGTATCCGGCTCAGTGACCAAACCAACATTTGGTGCACCTGCCGCCTGCAAAGCGACCATCAACCCAACAACATCACCATAAGGCACATTTTTATCACCTCGAACTAACACTGCCATCGTTGGGTTTTGCGACAATACTTTTCGCACTCTATCCTGCAAAAGCTCTAAACCGATTGACTCTTGCTGACCACCAACATCCAAATAAAACTGCCCCTTTGAATCCACAGAAGCAATCATGACATCACTTTCTGTATCTTGTATAGGCGCCGCATTTGCATTTGGCAATTCAACATCAACACCTTGAGTCAACATTGGTGCAGTAATCATAAAGATCACCAATAACACCAACATGACATCAATGTAGGGTACGACATTGATTTCAGCCATAGGCTTTCTTTTATTTCTTCTTCTAGAGCGAGCCACTATACAGCTCCTCCCTCTCTAACGTGCACTTTACGATGTAATATACTTGTAAATTCATCGGCAAAGTTTTCATAGCTAGACGCCAAAGATTCTGACGTTGCAGAAAAACGGTTATATGCAATCACAGCAGGAATTGCGGCTGCCAGACCAATAGCCGTTGCAATAAGAGCCTCCGCAATACCTGGGGCCACAGTGGCCAATGTTGCTTGCTGAACCTCAGCCAAGCCGATGAAAGAGTGCATAATCCCCCAAACGGTACCAAACAAACCAACATATGGGCTTGTAGATCCAACTGTTGCTAAAAATGGAAGATGCTGATCAAGCTTCTCTTCCTCTTTATACAAAGCCACTCGCATAACACGTTGAATACCATCCATAACGGCATCTGGATCAACATTTTGATTCTGTCTTAGTCTAGTAAATTCTTTGATGCCTGATGTGAAAATGGTCTCGATGCCTTCAACTTTTCTGCCGTCCTGCGTCAACTTTCTGTAAAGCTGACTAAGGTCAATACCAGACCAAAATTGATCTTCAAATTCACCACGCACTTTTTTGGCCTTCTTAAGAACACGGATTCGCTGAAATATTACAACCCATGAAAAAATTGAAGCCGAAAGTAGAATCAACATTACAAGTTGAACAACAATACTGGCGCTGGCGATAAGTCCCCAAATTGACATTATTAACCTCTATTTAAAGTCCGAAGGTAACTGGTAATTAAAATGTTCGTATGCACGCTTTGTAACCTGACGCCCTCTTGGGGTTCTGATAATAAACCCTTGCTGAATCAAGAATGGTTCAATGACGTCTTCAATTGTATCTTTGTCTTCACCTAACGCAGCAGACACACTGTCCAAACCAACCGGTCTGCCGTCAAATTTCTCTATCATAGTCAATAACATACGTCTGTCTAGGTGATCAAAACCTTGATTATCTACACTTAACATATCTAGCGCCCTTTGAGCAACTTTTTGTCCAACTAATGTTTCACCGCTCACTTGAGCAACGTCACGCACACGACGCAAAAGTCTATTGGCTATTCGCGGTGTTCCTCGAGAGCGTCTTGCCACTTCAAAGCTACCAGAGTCGTCGAGCGTCATCCCCATTTTGCCCGCAGATCGTGTCACAATAGTGGTCAATGACTCAACATCATAAAACTCAAGTCGCTGCACAATCCCAAACCGATCTCGCAAAGGGGATGTAAGCAAACCAGCTCGTGTTGTAGCTCCGACAAGTGTAAAAGGCGGGAGTTCAATTTTTATTGATCTCGCAGCAGGTCCTTCACCTATCATAATATCCAGCTGATAATCTTCCATTGCCGGGTATAAAACTTCTTCTATTGCAGGGCTCAATCGGTGAATCTCATCAATAAATAAGATATCACCTTCGTTCAAATTGGTTAGAAGCGCAGCTAAGTCTCCTGCTCTTTCTAAAACTGGGCCAGATGTCGTCTTAACTTCAGCTCCCATTTCGTTGCCAATAATATTGGCCAATGTCGTCTTACCCAATCCAGGAGGCCCAAAAATCAATGTATGGTCGAGAGGTTCTTCCCTTTGCCTAGCGGCTTGAATAAAAATTTCCATTTGCTCACGAACAACTGGCTGCCCGATATATTCCGATAAAGCCTGAGGCCGAATAGCACGATCTATCTGTTTGTCATTCCCTTTTAGCTCTGCTGAGATGATACGATCTTGTTCAATCATATTTTATTTCCTTAACATCCCTTGCAATGCAGCCTTAATCACCTCTTCACTGCTGGCAGAATCCATTGGAATACTCGCAATGGCTTTAGCTGCTTCTTGAGGCTTATAACCAAGAGAAATAAGCGCTGCTTCTGCCTCTTGTCGAGGGTCAGCTTGTACTTGACGCAAAACAGTTGGCGCAGAAAACAAATCGTTTTTAGCTGCTTGGCCGAGTTTATCTCTAAGCTCAATAATCAAACGCTCTGCCGTTTTCTTACCAACGCCAGGAATCTTGGTTAAGGCGGTCACATCTGAATCTTGAACGTTAGCAACCAACTCTTCAGACGACATACTAGATAAGATAGCCAACGCCATTTTAGGGCCAATCCCATTCACTTTAATAAGCACTCTAAATAAAGCTCTCTCGCTTTTATCTATAAATCCATAAAGAGTTTGAGAGTCTTCTTTCACCAAAAAGTGCGTAAACAAGGTTACTTGACCACCTAATTGAGGAAGGTCATAAATCGTTGTCATAGAGGCGCTGATTTCATACCCAACGCCATTAACATCAACCAATAACTCTGGTGGTGTTTTTTCCACCAAAGTTCCCACAATCCTTCCTATCACAGAGCTTTCCTTACATCTTGTTCTGTCCAGCGTTTAGAGGCACGCCCTGCTCGCTTACCAACACCATATTCTAGGCCACCAGAGGTTCGAGTGTTTGCATGACATAATGCAATGGCCAAAGCATCAGCGGCATCGGCTTGGGGCTTTGATGATAATTGCAATAACATTTGAACCATCAACTGAACTTGTTCCTTGTTAGCGTTACCATTACCAACGACAGACTGCTTCACTCGTCGAGCCGCATATTCATGTACATCCAACTCTTGAATGGAAGCGGCAACAATTGCAGCGCCTCTAGCTTGACCAAGCTTTAATGCTGAATTTGCGTTCTTTGCTAAAAACACTTCTTCAATCGCAAATTCATTCGGTTTGTATTCATCCAATAAGGCAGAAACATTGTTAAAAATATGCTTAAGTCTAACCGATAAAGCTTCATCAGGAAGACGAATACAACCACTGTTCACATAAACTGTTTTTCCATTCACAACATCAAGGATGCCGAAACCAGTAATGCGAGAACCTGGGTCAATCGCTAATATTCTAGTGACGCTCATGTTTTTCTCTATTCTCTTTGTTACTGTATATTTCAACAGCCCTTTCGTAAGTATGCAATCTATAAATAAAAAAAAGGCCGCTAATAAGCGGCCTTTTACGATTTTTTTGCAGTCCTTTAACATAACTGACTGTTTTTAATCAGCTTAAAGGAGAAAAGAGTCTATTCTGTAACGGGTTTTCTTACTCGAATACTCAGTTCTTTTAGCTGTTTCTCGCTAACTTCACCCGGCGCTTGAGTTAACAAACAAGTCGCGCTTTGCGTTTTAGGGAAAGCAATTACATCACGAATAGATTGTGAACCAGTCATCAACATAACCAGACGATCAAGACCGAATGCTAAGCCGCCATGTGGTGGCGCACCAAACTTAAGCGCATCCAATAAGAAGCCAAATTTCTCTTCTTGCTCTTCTTTAGAAATATTTAGCAATTCGAAAACAGACTCTTGCATATCTGATTGGTGAATACGGATAGAACCACCACCAAGCTCAGTACCATTAAGAACCATGTCGTATGCTTGAGACAAAGCTGTCAATGGATTTGCTTTCAACTCTTCTGGAGAGCAAGAAGGCGCTGTAAATGGGTGGTGAATCGCTGTAATGCCGCCATCACTTGTTTCTTCAAACATTGGGAAATCAACAACCCAAAGAGGCGCCCACTCGCAAGTGTAAAGATCCATGTCTTCACCCAACTTGCAACGCAACGCACCAAGCGCTTCATTTACAACTTTTTCAGAGTCTGCACCGAAGAAAATCAAATCGCCGTCTTGAGCATCAAGACGAGTCAAAAGTGCTTCGCGCACTTCAACTGGCAAGAACTTAACGATCGGAGACTGCAAACCTTCTTCAAGGTTAGATTTATCATTTACCTTGATGTAAGCCAAGCCTTTCGCGCCATAAATGCCAACAAACTTAGTGTAGTCATCAATTTGCTTACGAGTAAGCGCGTTACCACCAGGCACTTTAAGTGCAGCAACACGACCTTTTGGATCAGTTGCTGGGCCAGAGAAGACTTTGAAATCTACGCCTGCCATCAAATCAGAAACTGTTACGATTGTTAGCGGAATACGAAGGTCTGGCTTATCGCTACCGTATGTTTCCATTGCTTCTGAATAAGGCATGCGAGGGAAAGACCCTAGATCGACATTCAATAGCTCTTTAAACAAACCGGTAATCATCTCTTCTGTCATGCCCATGATCTGCTCTTCAGACATGAAAGAAGTTTCAATATCAACCTGAGTGAATTCTGGCTGACGATCGGCACGTAAATCTTCGTCACGGAAACATTTTGCGATTTGGTAGTAACGGTCAAAACCAGACACCATCAACAACTGCTTAAACAACTGTGGAGACTGAGGAAGTGCGAAAAAACTACCTTGCTGCGTACGACTTGGCACCAAATAGTCACGCGCACCTTCAGGTGTCGCACGAGTCAAAATCGGAGTTTCAATATCCAAGAAGCCATTGTCATCTAAGTAACGACGTAATACAGAGGTCACTTTAGAGCGGAAACGCATTTTAGCTTGAACTTCAGGGCGACGAAGATCAATAAAGCGGTTTTTCAAACGAACGTCTTCACCAACGTTTTGGTGATCATCTAACTGAAATGGGGGTGTTTGTGCGGCATTCAAAATTTCTAGGCTAGTGCCTAAAACTTCAATTTCACCCGTGTTCATATTTGGGTTAACAGTTCCTTCAGGGCGCGCACGAACCAAACCTGTTAATTTAACTACGAATTCATTACGAACACTGTCTGCTAACGCAAAACTGTCTGCACGATCTGGGTCAAAAACAACCTGAGTGATACCTTCACGATCACGAACGTCTAAGAAAATAACACCACCGTGGTCACGACGACGATGAACCCAACCGCATAAGGTAATTTCTTGTGAAATATTAGAAGCATTTAACTCGCCGCAATAATGGCTGCGCATAATTTCTTTCCTATTACTGTCTCAGTAAGAGAGTGATGTGTTCTTAGGGTGTTTTCTGTTAATTCAGCCAATGTTACCGACATCAACTTATGCAATAAACAGAAGAACGGAATATTTTAAGGCAAAGCATTATATGCGAACAGAGTCCGACTCTCTAGGGGTTACGTAAAATTTGTCTACGACAAGCTTTACTCATTTACTTAATTGCGAAATTTTAGTCTATTTGCTCGATCTCATAGGCCATCTTTACGCCATATTGAGAAAGAACAACTTCCTCACCGCACTCCTTTCCTATCAAAGCTTTCCCGACAGGACTAGATAAGGTAACTACTAAAACTTTACTGCCGTTTATTTCGACGGAAAGCCCGCCCGCACATGGCGCAACATAAAAACACTTAGCCAATACCAAATCCGCATCAATAGGAATCAGTTTAACCAAGCTCCATAAATCCACATTATCCCGACTTACCGTTACCTCTTTCTTTTCAAATGCCAGCCAATCCTTCTCGCACTCAATAACTCGCTGCGATTGCCCATGGGCCAAATAAGATGCCTCCAACCCAAATGTGTCATATTTATTTTCAGCAACACTCTCTTCATTTGTTGCGGCTTCATGAGCCTGCTTTGCCGCCCATTTAGCATTTTCAAAGCGACTTAATAACGCAGATTGAATCGCCTGATGAACCTCGACTTTGTTCATACATTCTCACCTAAATACATTCGCAGACATTGTAGTGATTCAAATTAAGAATAAAAGCCTCTAAATCGGCTTACTGCAATCAGGGAAGAAATATGTCTTTTTCAACAAACGATGAAATCTAAGTTGACAGTATCAACTATAAAAACTTATATTGATAAGTATTCTCATTAAGGAGATATTCAATTATGAAAGAGGCCATTGCAGAAGCATTACATCAGCTCATTCACGGCCACCGAAACCAAATGAGGTCTCTCACCACAAGTTCTGGTATCTCGATTCCCGTCAATCATATTCGATCTTTGAAATGCATCGACAAAATACCTAACTGCAGTGCAAGAGATATTGCTCATAAACTCTCTCTTGATAAGTCACAAATCACTCGAGTTTTGAAAGATCTTGTTTTGGAAGGTTACGTCGAAAAACATCCAGACCCAAACAACCACAGAAGCCAATTATTAACGTTAACTAAACATGGAGAAGCTCTGCTCATCAAACTAACCGACTTGCACCATCAAAGTATAGAAGCAATGACCGCAGGTCTAAACGACCAACAGATAGCAGATTTCATAAAGATTTCAGAAACCATGATAAGCAATCTTCGCAAATCCATCGAAAACAATTAAGGAGACCAAAATGAGCAAGCCACAACCTAGAGAGCTTATCGTTATTAAAAAAGACCAAATCTCGCCTAATATGTTGCGCATTACATTAGGCGGGCCAAATATGAGTAACTTCCCCGAAAATCAGGAAAGTGGCTATGTAAAACTCATTTTCCCAAACGGCGATTCAAAACCTTTATTACGAACTTATACCATCCGACATCAACGGGATAACGAAATTGATATCGACTTTATGCTTCATCAAGATGGCGGCCCTGCATCGACTTGGGCACAACAGTCACAAATCAATGATGCCATAGTGATTGGAGGCCCAGGCCCAAAGAAAATGATTGCTCAACCTGCTGATTGGCACTTGCTCGTTGGAGACATGACTGCCCTTCCAGCAATTAGCGTTAACTTAGAGCAACTGCCTGCCAATGCGAAAGGCTACGCCGTGATTGAAGTTGTGAGTGCCGATGACATACTGGATTTAAAACACCCAAAAGGTGTCGAGATGAAATGGATTATCAATACTCATCCAGGTGAATACAGCGCCAGTCTATTAAATGAAGTTAAATCACTTCCGTGGCTGGATGGAAAAGTCTCCGCATGGGTAGCTTGCGAATTTAGCAGTATGAAATCTTTGCGCCATTTTCTTAAAAAAGAAAAAGCACTTAGCCATGACTCTTTATATATTTCAAGTTATTGGAAGTTAGGCAGCAACGAAGACCAGCACAAAGTGGTAAAACGCAATGATGCCGAAGAAGAAATGATATAAAACAAAAAACCGGCTTCGCTACAGGGTTCCACTATAAAAGTGAATCCCTGTCGCTAAGCCGGTTTTTACAACGCTTTTATTTTAAAACATTATAGTCGAACGCTCTCAATTACCAAATCAACTACGTCATCCAATGACGTTTCTGCAATCTCAGAATCAGCGATGGATGAATCCGCCACAAGGAAAGCAACACCTGTTTGACGAACTAATTGAGCTTCCGCTTCAGTCGCATCCGCTTTCACTAATGCCACAATACCTTGACGTAAGAGTAATCGCTCTAATGCATCAGATTTAGCCAATACATCAGCAGACAAGGCAATAACCGCTGGTTTCTGACCAAGGCGCGCTGCACGATCTTCCGCACTGACAATAGTATCCGCATCTAGCTCAGCAACAGCCTCTTCAACCATCCCGGCACCAACGGTGACGTTGGTCAGGCGGTCGATAATAACCAACGCACCAGTCAAACGACTGTTTTGGTATTCATCAAACGCAACAGGCGCATCAAATTGAATCACGCAATCGCCAATACCGTTAAGCTCAAGAGAATCAATATCACTTTTCTCCAAGGTATTTACATCTACGCGGTGGTTAAAGTGATGCACTTTACCCGGAACGGTTTGCGTGCCTAGCTTAAAGTCATAAAGCTTACCAGGAACCAAAGCCTGATCCGCCATCCACACAACGGATGCTCTTAAAGTAGAAGCGATTAGAGGCTCATTTTCTGGGTGTGACAACATATCGCCACGACTGATGTCGATTTCATCTTCCAATGTAATCGTCACGGCTTGACCAGCTTTAGCCGATGCTAAGTTACCGTCGTAAGTTACAATCTCAGCAACTTTGGACTTTTTACCAGAAGGCAAAGCGACAATCTCATCACCTGGCTTAACAACACCTGCAGCAATAGTTCCAGAAAAACCACGGAAATCTAGGTTTGGACGATTCACATATTGAACAGGCAGACGGAAAGAGTCTTTCTTAACATTACGGTTAATCTGAACGGTTTCCAAAATCGCCATCAAAGGCAAACCTTTGTACCAAGGCGTGCTTTCAGAGGCATTTACTACGTTATCGCCACGTAATGCAGACATTGGCACAAACTGAATATCTTCAGGCTTGCGATCTCCAAGCTGGTCTACAAACGCAAGGTAGTCTGACTGAATTTCATTGTATTTAGCTTCAGAGAAATCCACCAAATCCATTTTGTTAACCGCCACAACAACATGCTTAATACCAAGTAAAGCGGCAATATAAGAGTGGCGACGCGTTTGTGTTTGTACACCGTAACGAGCATCAATCAGGATAATAGCAAGGTCACAAGTAGACGCACCGGTTGCCATGTTACGTGTGTATTGCTCGTGTCCAGGTGTATCAGCAATAATGAATTTACGTTTTTCGGTAGAGAAGTAACGGTAAGCTACATCGATCGTGATGCCCTGCTCACGCTCAGCTTGAAGACCATCAACCAATAAGGCTAAATCAACTTCTTCACCTTGAGTTCCTGACTTTTTACTGTCACGTTTAACTGCATCCAAATGATCTTCATAAATCAATTTAGAGTCATGTAGCAAACGACCAATTAACGTACTTTTACCGTCGTCTACGTTGCCACAAGTAAGAAGGCGCAGTAGATCTTTTTCTTCATGTTGTTTCAAATAGCCAAGTATGTCTTGGCTGATCAATTCTGACTGGTGAGACATTCTTTACTCCAAACTTAGAAATAGCCCTGTTTCTTCTTCTCTTCCATTGATCCCGAAGAATCATGGTCAATCATACGCCCTTGGCGTTCTGAACTGGTTGTCAGTAGCATTTCCTGAATGATCTCAGGCAAAGTTGCTGCTTCTGATTCAACCGCTCCAGTTAACGGATAACAGCCAAGTGTACGGAAACGAACAGACTTCATTTCAGGCGTTTCACCATTGAGAGGCATACGCTCATCATCAACCATGATAAGAGTGCCATCACGCTCAACAACAGGACGTTCAGCAGAGAAGTAAAGAGGAACAATTGGAATACTCTCTAGATAAATGTATTGCCAGATATCCAATTCCGTCCAGTTAGACAGTGGGAAAACACGAATACTTTCGCCTTTATTTACTTTGCCGTTGTAAATATTCCACAACTCTGGACGCTGGTTTTTAGGGTCCCAACGATGTTGCTTATCACGGAAAGAATAAACACGCTCTTTCGCACGAGATTTTTCTTCATCACGACGAGCGCCACCAAATGCGGCGTCAAAACCGTATTTATCCAAAGCTTGCTTTAAACCTTGAGTTTTCATCACATCGGTATGCTTAGAGCTGCCGTGTGTGAAAGGGCCAATGCCTTGAGCGATACCTTCTTGGTTCTGGTGAACAATAAGCTCTAATCCAAGCTTCGCGACCAACTCATCACGAAACTTAATCATTTCTTTAAATTTCCAGCCAGTATCAACATGCATTAAAGGAAACGGTGGTTTACCTGGATAAAATGCTTTCATAGCAAGATGCAGCATTACCGCTGAATCTTTACCGATAGAATAAAGCATTACTGGATTATCAAATTCTGCAGCCACTTCACGAATAATATGGATACTTTCCGCTTCCAGTTGCTTTAAGTGAGTTAACCTTTCCTCAGTCATAATTCCTCATCTCTGTTGTAAGGATTGTGTATCTGTAAACTATAACATGCCTTTAAGTTATAAAAAGACTCATATTTAGACTTTAGTTGAATATGCATATTAAAAATATGATTAACCAGCCGACAGAACAAAAAATCACCCCCAAAGCCACTAATCTTGGACAGAGTTTCTTATTTCAGACACAAAAAAGGCCGAATAATCGGCCTTTAGTCTTTCATTTAGATGGCTCTCACTTATTCAGCATTCAATTGCTGCTCAAGCATGAGTTGATTAATTTGCTTACGCAGACGAATGATTTCACTGTTTACCTGCGTTCTAAATGCATCGCTAGAGTCAATCGCATCCTGATGGCTGGCTAAAGTTTGCTTCACTGTCACCAAGTCTGCATCACTAATATTCGATGCTTTATCGTCAAATGCGGCCACTTCATTTTGAAGAGCTGCTAACTCTTGCTGAATTTTGCTTAGCGCGGCTGTTTGACTAACCACAGCACTATCCAAAGCCTCAACCTGCTTTTCTTGAGCAATTATTTTGCTATCCACTTCATTTAGGGTTGCACCTTGCTGCTCTTGTAGTGCTGTTACATTTTTCACTGCACCGTCTAACGAAGCCACATTAGGAACAAGCTTGTTGTAACCTGCTTCGATGTCATTAAAAGTATCTGACTGAATAGCAATACGTTTAGACTGAACAGATAAAGTCTCCTTCAATGAAGCGACTTGTTTCTCCAGTTCCTCTATCGTTTTATTATTGTTGGCAATCGCCGTGCGATTTCTATCGTAAGCAACAGCCCACAATTTACGAATTTCGCTATCATGCTCTTTTAGGGTTTCTTCTAATGTCTGACCTTGTTTGTTAGCCGAAACATCCGCTGCAAGCAATTGGTGGTCAAGATTCTGTATTTCCGTCTTGGCACCATAAACTTCATTGCGCAATTGCATATTTTGTTGCCACAGCCAAAAACCACCACCTGCGGCAGCTAATAAGACAATCAAAATCAACAAGTAAACGCCTAGTAAATTTGCCTTTTTATGCACAACATTAGGCGCGTGCTTTGGTTGCGCTTGGGTAGGAATAGACCGAGTTTTAGGCGTCGCCATAGTCGGTCTTCTTTCGCTGACTTCATCTTGATCCAGAGTCAGGCTTGGGATCTCAACATCATCATCTCTTCGCATGGAAATCTTATATAGTCGTTATTAACAAAAATTATGGAAAATCGTCCGAGAACAATTCTAAAGAATATTATCTTAACTTGTTCGGTGCTACTATATAAGCACCATTAACTGCTTGATAACAAGCATTTTTCGTTAATATAAAGCAAGGAGAATTGAAATGTCTTTTGAATTACCAGCCCTTCCTTATGCTAAAGATGCTCTTGAGCCTCACATGTCTGTGGAAACTCTTGAATACCATCACGGTAAGCATCACAATACTTATGTTGTGAAATTGAACGGCTTAGTTCCTGGTTCTGAATACGAAAACAAATCGCTTGAAGAGATCATTACATCTGCTCCTGCTGGTCCTGTTTTCAATAACGCAGCACAAATCTGGAACCACACTTTTTTCTGGAACAGCTTAAGCCCTAATGGCGGCGGCGAGCCAACTGGCGCTCTTGCAGATGCCATTAACGCTAAATGGGGTTCTTTCGCTAAGTTCCAAGAAGCGTTCAATGACAAAGCAGTCAACAACTTTGGCGCTAGCTGGACTTGGTTGGTTAAAAATGCTGACGGCTCTCTAGATATCATCAACACTAGCAATGCAGAAACACCGCTAACAAGCGACCAAACTGCAATCCTAACTGTTGATCTATGGGAACACGCTTACTACATTGATTACCGCAATGTACGTCCTGATTACCTTAAAGGTTTCTGGGCACTAGCTAACTGGGAATTTGCGGCAGCAAACTTCTCAGCTTAAGGCCTTTCAAACGTTTTATTAAAACGTTCATAAGACCAGTCAAAAAAAACGCGGCTTTTAAGCCGCGTTTTTTTATTCAAATTTAAAGCCTAAGCACCTAAGCGCGGCCGGCAAATTTACGCTCTTCAACATTAACCTTAATTAGATCGCCCGTAGAAATATGCTCCGGCACCTGAACGGTTGCACCAGTCGACAATTTCGCGGGTTTAGTACGAGAGGTTGCAGAAGCACCTTTGATAGACGGATCTGTTTCAACCACTTCTAACTCAACGTTAGTTGGCAATTCAATTGCTACAGGCACATCGTTTACCAAGACTACTTGAATACCTGCAGTACTTTCGTTGAAGAACAATACTTCCTCTTCAATCGACGCTGTATTCAAGTTATAAGGCGTGTAATCTTCATTATCCATGAAGACGTACTCATCACCATCAGAATAAGAGTACATCACAGGTCTACGGATAAGATCAGCCAAATTGATCATGTCTGAATCTTTAAAGGTTTCATCCAACTTTCGACCTGATACCACATCGTACATGCGCATGCGGTAAAGACTTCCACCTGCACGACCTTGTGGAACTGAGCGCTCAATAGCTCTTACAATGTATGTTTTACCATCGTAATCAATCGCCATATTTCTTTTAATTTCACTCGCCTTAGGCATCTTCTCTCATCCTAAAAATAACGTTTTATAAAATGTAAAAATGAGTCTTCACTCATCTATTAACGCCCCGAAGGGCTTTAATGCTATTTGTGCTTTTTTAGCAGCATTAATCATCTGCTTTCATGTGAGCACTGTTGATCACTTGATGAATAGGATAAAGCACATCCGCTCCTAAAATCTTAGCACGCTCAGGTGACCAACCAACTATTTCGTCTGGTAGATTCTGGTTGTCTTTAAACGGCATTTCCAAAGTAAAAGACAGGCAATTATAAGTTTCACCAACCCACTTCGTTGCCACCGTAAGATTGGCCTCACCAAATTGATCTGGCGTATAACCAATTTCTGTTTGAAAGTCTGGGCTGACAGCAGTAAAGGCGTCTTTAAACAAAGTCTCCATTGCAGCCATCCGATCATCAAAAGATGGAACACCTTGGCAACCGTCTACAAAGTTTACAGGTAAGGCTTCATCACCATGAATGTCTAAAAACATGTCGACACCTGTTTCAGCCATTTTTTTCTGAACAGCCAATACTTCAGGGCTAAATTCTGGCGTTGGATTTTTCCACTCGCGATTCAAGTTCACACCTTTCGAATTCACTCGTAAATTACCTAATACCGCGCCATCTGGGTTCATATTTGGCACAACATAAAAACGACATTGTTTTAGCAAAGAACGCGCAATGGGGTGAGACTCATCAAACAATCGCTCTAACAAGCCTTCAATAAACCATTCTGCCATGGT
Source organism: Marinomonas algae (assembly GCF_047525555.1). Lineage (NCBI taxonomy): Bacteria > Pseudomonadati > Pseudomonadota > Gammaproteobacteria > Oceanospirillales > Oceanospirillaceae > Marinomonas > Marinomonas algae. Next base: position 50,405 of record NZ_JBLIXK010000010.1, read on the forward strand.
TTCACCCGGATGCTGACGGGCAATGATCCAAATGTTTTTTGCTAAGCCTTGGGTTTTGCTGACTTCCAACAAAGTAATATCACGCCCTTCTGCAGTTTCACCTAAATGATCGGTAATACAATCTTCATGGCTTGCCGCCCAAGAAATCATGTCTAAGTGACGCTCATAGCTGTAAGGCGCAAAATAAGCATAATAAACGCTGTCTTGCTCAGGCTGATGAGAAATCACCAATTTGCCATCAACATATTCTGTAGGAACACGGAACCAGTATTCACGATCATAAGAAGCAACCGCTTCATAATTTACCCAGCCATCAGGGTAAGCGGCATCACTGGCATTTTCGAAATGGATCACGCATTGTTCGCCCATTCCGCCTTGTAAACGAAAATAAAACCATTGGAGGAATTTAGAGTTTGTATCATTAGGGATCTTTACTCTAATATTGTCCGGCTCCGACGCATTTATAACGGAGATGTTACCGCCATCAAACGCACTACTGATCTTGATTCGGCTGGTCATTTATTCTTCCTTAACAATCAAACATTGGTTCTAAATTATGGCAAGTTTACCTATATTCATGACGGCTGTCGCCAACTCTTCCGACGAGCCCGCTTTCCCATTACTTTTTACTTGGTCTACTCATGGTGCTCAGGTTAAAGAAGTGCTCGTTATTCCAGATGACGAATGGCTAGAAAACCACACTATCGAACCTAACACCCATGATCTGGACGAGCAGCAACTCCATGAATTTGGTTTTGAAGCCAGCGATATCTTAGCTGAGTGGATTAATGAATTTGATACAGATGTTGTTTACGGACTAGAGCCTGAAGAGCTTAACCACCTTATCGAAGCCACTTACGATATAAAAGGTTTAGAGCCGAGCTTTGAGGTTCAAAGCATTCACTCTTGGTTTGAAGAGCGTGACGTAAACCTAAACGATGCTTTTTTAGAACAAGGTCAAACAACGCCACTGCACTTACTACCACCTGATGAGCTAGTCATACAGCTATTACAAATTGCTGTGGAGCATGGGCTCATCGACCAAAACGATATTCCGCCAATAGATTAAAGTGCGGCAACGGTGTGTGTAATCAAACTGCGCACACCGTTCACCAGCATTTGCACAGACATCATCAATAACAACATTCCCATTAACCTTTCTAGTGCAGCCAAGCCTTTTTCTTTTAATAAGCGGTTCAGCAAAGGTGCCATGGCTAGAATCACAACCGAAATCCCCCACGCCGCCAAAACAGAAATCAGCAATGAATTCTGTTCTTCAGGGAAACTTTTTACCATAACCAATAGCGTAGCTAAGGTTGACGGCCCAGCTAACATAGGAATAGAAATAGGCACTATGAATGGCTCTACAACGTTGGTTTTCTCTTGGCTTAACGCAGAAGGGAAAATCATTTTCAACGCGATGACAAACAAGACAACGCCACCAGCAATAGAAATAGACTCTGTTTCAAGGTGCAAGACTTTCAAAAACTCAGCGCCAAAAAATAAGAAAGCCACCAAGATTAAAAGACCAATCAAACCGTCACGTATCACAATTTGATATTGTCGCTTTTGTGCAACCCCTTTCATAACGGACAGTAGAATGGGGATATTTCCAAATGGATCAATTACAAAAAGAAATAATAGGGTTGCAGAAAGGATTGAAAATTCATTCGTCATTAGTATAGCCAGTTAAACTTATTAAAAATAAAACAGTTAGAACAGACAAACAAAAGCCTGCTCTAATCAGATTGCTTTTATACCACCGTGCCTCTTGGTGGACGCTCTTTATTGATGGTAAATATCATGCCATCTAATAGTTCTCCAAGATCAGGGCGAGCTGATGGACCATTAGATATAGCCACGATTTGAACCGTCCCGTCTGGACGCAAACAAAATACCGCAGGCTCTGCAAACAAACCATCTGCCTCATTTGGGCTCAGTGGTTCACTAATATACAAGCCTAATTTACGCATCTCATCTTCTGACAATTCGCAAGCGACAGGAAAGGTCCAACCAAACTCAGCAATATCCGCTTGTGCTTTCTCACGAGAATCCGCCGATACTGTCATAATGCTAAAGCCAGCATCATGCCAAGCTGTTTGCATTTGTTCCAAGGTGTTCAGATATTTTTTACATCGGGCACAATGCTTACCACGATACACAATAACTAATTGCCATTTTCCAGACGCGTTTCCAATTTCAACTTTCTCACCACTGTCTACAGACAATGCAGAAAAGGAAGGAAAAGTAACGCCAGCACTCACTTTTGAACCACTCATAAGACATACCTTTTTTATAATAATTTATTGACATGTACAGTCTTGCAAATTTACTGCAGAAAACAACCTAGACAATAGGCTTATTCACTCTTTGCTTACTTGTTGAAAAACCACCATTGTAAGGTTTAAAGAGCGACTTCCTTGTCGCTCTTTATCAATATCTAAACATTGCTGCTTCGAAGTCTAGGGAAGGTGCGAACAAGTCCACTGGCTTCAGCGTGTGGATAAACCTTTATTATTCGAGGCAAGCTTCGCAGTCCAATATTGAACATATTGGCAAGAAGCTTAACAAAGAATAAAAAGTGTTTAGCCCACGCCCTTCGGGTCTTTCAGAGAAACGGCCTTTCTGCGTTAAGAGTAATTGAAAGGTATTAACATTCCTGCTCACTCTTGCCTTGATAGACCGTTTCTCTGATAAGACTGAAGTTCAGAAGACTTAATCGCACCTTCCCTAGCCGTTTTGCATTTCTTCAAGTTCAAGCCAACGCTCCATTGTGGATTCAAGCTCCTGCTCTTTGTTAGCCATTTCCGCCAAAGTATTCTGAACTTTCTCTTTGTCTCCAGAGTAAAAGTCAGCCGAGCTTGTGATCTCATTTAATGAGGCAATTTCAGCTTCTAGCTTGGCAATGGTTTCCGGCATCAAGTCAAATTCACGCTGCATTTTGTAGCTGAGCTTCGCCTTTGGTTTAGTGGCAGTTTTTGCTTCAACAACAGGTTCTTTTTTTTCAGCCACTTTAGCTTTGCTTTTCGGCTCATCTGTTTGCGATGTCGATTCCGTTGGGAATTTACCGCCTTGGCGAATCCAGTCTTGATAACCACCAACATATTCTTTCACATGACCATCACCCTCAAAGGCAATGACACTGGTGACAACGTTATCAAGGAAAGAGCGGTCGTGACTTACCAACAACAAGGTGCCGTCATAGTTCATTAACAGTTCTTCCAATAACTCCAATGTTTCCACATCTAAGTCGTTGGTTGGCTCATCCATTACCAATAAGTTTGCTGGTTTAGTAAAAAGCTTTGCTAATAAAACACGGTTACGCTCACCACCCGAAAGCGCTTTAATTGGTGTTCGAGCACGCTCAGGTGGGAATAAGAAATCACCAAGATAGCCAATAACGTGTTTGTTCTGGCCATTAATCTCAATAACATCTTTGCCTTCACCCACGTTTTCAGCAACCGTTTGTTCAGGATCTAGCTGTTCACGCAACTGGTCGAAGTAAGCGACGTTTAATTTCGTTCCTTGACGCACTTCCCCTGTTGTTGGCTGAAGGTTGCCTAATAAGATTTTTAGGAAGGTACTTTTACCGCAACCATTTGGACCGATCAATCCGATACGGTCACCACGATTCACCATAAAGTCCATCGGGCGTAAAATAACTTTATCCTCAAAGGAATGGCTAACTTGAGTAAACTCTGCCACCAACTTACCGGACTTCTCTTTCGTCTCAATTGCCATTTTGGCATTACCTTGACGATTGATTCTTTGTGACCTTTCTTCACGCAAGGCTTTTAAAGCTCGTACTCGGCCTTCGTTACGGGTACGTCGCGCTTTAATCCCCTGACGAATCCACACTTCTTCTTCAGCAAGACGCTTATCAAATAAAGCATTTGCGCGCTCTTCTTCTTCTAGTAGCTTTTCTTTAAAGACAAGAAACTCATGAATGCTGCCGCTAAAAGAAAGTAAATTACCACGGTCTAATTCGACGATACGGTTTGCCAATTTTTCGAGAAAACGACGGTCATGGGTAATAAAAAGAATCAAACCACGGAATTGCTGAAGCTGCTGCTCCATCCACTCAATCGTTGGAACGTCCAAATGGTTTGTTGGCTCGTCAAGTAGCAAAACATCTGGATTCGAAATCAATGCTTGCGCCAAAATAACACGACGACGCCAGCCGCCGGATAATTCCGACATTAATTTATCAGCCGGCAAAGCCAATCGTTGAATCATGTGATTCACTCTTTGCTCTAAATCCCAGCCTTGAACTTTATCCAATTCAGTTTGAATTTCACCTAGCTCATCTGAGTGGTCATTTTCCATGTCTTCTAAAAGCTTGAAATAACGAGCCATTAGCTCGTGAGCTTGACCTGCACCCTCACTCACCACTTCTCGAACGGTTTTTTCATTCGCTTCAGGCAGCTCTTGAGGTAGTTGAGCGACCTTCATACCGCCTTCAATTCGAACCACACCTTCGTCTGGAATTTGCTCCCCAGATACAATTTTCAAAAAGGTGGATTTACCAGCGCCATTACGACCGATAATAGCAACACGCTCTCCAGCTTCCGCTGAAAAACTGATTTTTGACAACAGCGGATTATGCCCAAAAGCAACACTGATCTGTTCTAACGACAATAGACTCATATCTATCCATATAATGTAAAAATTTTGTGGCGATATAGTATCACTCTTCTAACAAAAGAATCAGTACATACCCATACCTAGGCATCTAAAAATAGTTAATCTAAAGGCAATAAAATAAACATTTAGCAAGCAGCGTCATTAACTCAGATAATAACCCAGATATAATCCTGACAATTCTTGAAGAAAAGCAGATCATTAGCCATTATCTAAGAAAACAATTCATTATAAATTTTCATTTATGGAGCCTTAAATGGAGCTAAAAAATAAAGTAGGACCCATCACTGCTGTTGTTGTAACCGCTATTGCAGTAGGTTGGATGCTCATTGGTGGAAATGGCGTTACGGTTAGCCCTTCCGAATCAAGCCAAACAAACAATACGATTTCCAGCCAAACAGCAGAGTCCAAACTTATTTATTCCGTTCAAGCAAAAACATTGACGGCTCGTACCATTGAAATGCATTTGCCGCTTAGTGGCACAACAGAAGCGGATGAAACCTTATCTTTGATTAATACCTATCCGGGTAGAATCACCAATTTGCCAATCGAAAAAGGTTCCTTTGTCAAAAAAGGAACACCTCTTTTACAAATTGATACTCGAACACTAAAAGCCGAAATCGACCAAGCTAAGCTGCTAGTCAAACAAAGAACATTAGAGCTAGAGGGAGTTAAGCAGTTAGCCGCCAACAATTACTCTTCTAAGGTGAGTTTGGCCCAAGCAGAAACCGAATTAGCCAGCGCGAAGTCAGCAGAGCGTCGACTATTGGTCGATTTAGAGAATGCCACTCTTACTGCGCCCTTCTCCAGTATTTTAAACACATTAGATGTTCAAGAAGGCCAAGTCATTGCCGCTGGTGATGCCATCGGCACATTAGTCTCTTTGAATCCCATTAAGGTGAGCGTGAACATTCCTCAAAACAAGATTCAGCAAATCAAACTCGGTACACCCGGAGAGATTCGACTTGAATCAGGCTACGAAGCCGAAGGTTTTGTTTCTTATATAAATACAACTGCCAATGCAGCAAGCCGAACCATTACGGTCGAAATACAGGTAGATAACCCAGATAACGTTATTCCGGCTGGATTAACCGCAGCGGTTGATTTCATCATCGACGAACAAAAGGCGCATGCATTTTCACCTGCATTACTCACGTTAGATGATGCTGGAAATACGGCAATCAAAACCATCGATATTAATAATCGAGTAGTGATTTCTCCAGTGACTATTGTGAAATCTGAGCGAGACCAAGTATGGGTCAGCGGCCTACCTGATAATGTGAATATTATTACTGTTGGACAAGGTTTTGTGTCTTCTGGTGATAAAATTGACGCACATTACAAAGACTAAGGAGGCTCAGCCATGCAAACTTTGATTGAGGCGGCCTTAGCTCGCTCCAGAACCGTAATGATGTTCTTTGTCCTAATACTTGTTATGGGCGTTGTATCTTACATCGAAATAGCCAAAGAAAATGACCCAGACATTACCATTCCCCTTGCCTATGTTTCTGTCTCCTTAGAAGGTATCTCTCCAGAAGACGCCGACAGCTTATTAGTCCATCCTTTGGAAAAAGAGCTGAAAGGGCTCGAAGGTTTAAAGGAATTAAAATCGACCGCCTCTGAAGGTCATGCCTCTATTATTTTGGAATTTGAGTCTGGCGTAGACATAGATCAAGCTATTATTGATGCGAAAGACAAAGTCGATCGAGCGAAAAGCGAATTGCCTGATGATGCAGATGAACCCACCGTCACAGAAATCAATTTATCGACGTTTCCTGTATTGCGCGTCAACTTATCAGGTAATGTGGATTTCGCGACTTTAAGCCGCACAGCGAAGAACCTTCAAGACGCTATCGAAGCGGTTGATGGTGTTTTGGAAGCGGCTATTAGTGGTGACCGTGATCAACAAGCGCAAATCATTATTCGCCCAGAACAACTTGAATCCTATAATTTATCTCTCACAGATGTTGCCAATTTTGTCTCAGGCAATAATCGACTTGTCGCTGCAGGTAACCTTGATACTGGCGCGGGCCGCTTTTCTCTAAAAGTCCCAGGCCTGCTTAAAACCAAAGAAGACATCCTCAACCTGCCGATTAAAGCAGAAGGCGATCAAGTTGTTCTATTAGGTGATATTGCAACGGGTGAACTCACCTTTGAAGACCCAAGCAGCTATGCTCGCGTTGAAGGAAAACGTAGCATCAGCTTAGCGGTATCAAAACGCGTCGGTGAAAACATTATCGAAACCATTGAGGCGGTAAAGACTGTTATCGCGTCTGAAAGTGAGCAATGGCCAGAAAATCTTGAATACAACTTAACCGGCGATAAATCGACCGATATAGAAACCTCTTTAAACGATCTGTTCAATAATGTCTTAGCGGCCACTCTTTTGGTTATGATTGTGATTGTCTGGGCTCTCGGTATTCGCAGTGCTCTACTGGTCGGTTTGGCGATTCCTGGTGCTTTTCTATCTGGTATTTTGTTATTGGATTTACAAGGCTACACCATCAATATGGTTGTCTTGTTTGCCTTGATACTCAGTGTCGGCATGTTGGTTGACGGCGCCATTGTAGTTACAGAATACGCAGATCGAAAATTAGCCGAAGGCGCATCGAAACGACAAGCGTACAGTGAAGCTGCAAAACGTATGGCTTGGCCAATTACGGCTTCGACAGCAACCACGCTTGCTGTTTTTATGCCTTTGCTCTTCTGGCCTGATATTGTCGGCGAGTTCATGAAATTCATGCCGATTACCATTATTGCAACACTGGCCTCCTCACTGGTAATGGCATTGATTGTACTTCCTACCATTGGCTCCATGATTGGTAAGAAAGGCGCTTACAGTGAAAAAACGTTACAGGCTATGCGCATCACGGAAAGCGGTGACTTATCTGAACTGACGGGCGCGACTGGCTTTTATGGAAGAATGCTAACCCGTTTAGTCGAGCGACCAATTTGGGTATTGATGTTCACCATTACTCTCCTTATTAGTGTGTTCATGATTTATGGGAAGTTTGGTAAAGGGGTGGAATTCTTCCCTAACATAGAGCCTGAGTCTGCCAACTTGGAAATACGAGCCCGTGGCGATTTATCTCTTGATGAAAAAGACGATTTAGTCAAACAGGTTGAGCTACAACTTATTGGCACTCCTGAACTAAAAAGCATAGTGACGACTTCCTACGCAACACCCGGAAATAACGCATCGCCCGATAGCATAGGCTCAATCAGTTTGGAATTTGTTGATTGGTACCAGCGTGAGCCAGCAAGTATCATCCTGGATCGAATTCGCGAAAGGACGAAGCAAATTCCTGGGATTGAAGTGAGCGCAGAAAAAGAGCAAGGCGGCCCACAATCTGGTGCGGATATTCAATTACAGCTTACTTCTAATTACTCGGAAGCGCTCTATTTAGCAGCAGATGAAATCAGTAAAAAGTTGCTTGAAAGAGAAGAAATCGTCACGGTCAATGACGATCGATCCTTAGACGGAATAGAATGGCGTATTGATATTAATCGAGCTGAAGCAAGTCGCTATGGTGTTGATGTTAATAGCCTTGGCAATGTTATTAAACTGGTCACCACTGGCATAACATTAAGTGACTTTTTACCAGAAGGTGCGGATGACAAAATCGACATTGTTTTGCGCTATCCAGTCAATCAACGTAGCTTGGATCAACTTGACCAGTTACAGATACCAACGAATCAAGGAAGCATTCCTGCGAGCAATTTCATTACTCGTTATGCAGCTCCAAAACAAGGTGTAATCAATCGTACAGACGGTAAAAAAGCCGTTCAAATTGATGCTGACGTGAAAGACGGTTTAGTCGTTGATGAAGTCATTAAGGCTATTAAAGTCGAATTGGACAACGCCAATATCGACAAAACAGTCAGTTATGAATTTCGAGGTAATACCGAAGAGCAGCAAAAATCGATGGTCTTTTTGTTGAAAGCTTTTGGGGTTGCCTTCTTCATCATGGCGATCATTCTTGTCACCCAATTTAACAATTTCTTCCAATGCCTATTGATATTGAGTGCGGTTGTCTTTTCAACCATGGGTGTCTTCATCGGGCTCATGCTGAAAGGCCAGCCTTTTGGTGTTGTTATGAGTGGCGTTGGAGTCATCGCCTTAGCCGGTATTGTAGTCAACAACAACATTGTATTGATTGATACCTTTAATGGTTTACGCAAGCAAGGGATGATGGTGCGTGAAGCAGCGATTCGTACGGGAGTTCAACGCCTGCGCCCTGTTATGCTGACTACTATCACAACCGTGCTTGGGCTAATCCCGATGGTGTTTCAGTTAAACATAGACTTAACACATCAATCATTAAGTGTTGGGGCTCCTTCTGCTCAATGGTGGACACAGCTTTCTACTGCTATTGCTGGTGGATTGACGTTTGCTACACCACTGACACTGATCTTAACGCCTTGCTTGTTAGTACTTGGCTATCGTAGAAAAGAAAGAAAGCAGCTTGAAGCCCTTTAACAGGAAACGGCCTCGAACGTTTCACCCATCAACTCAGTAGAATAAGTCCCTTCCCTAGAAACAACAAAGCCAAGCATAATGCTTGGCTTTGTTTAGGTATTAAGCAAGAAAGATGCTACATAGGATGCATCATATCACTTGCTTGCACGTCTTCTATCGCAGACTTGTTGGAGTCATTACGAACACCTTCTAGACCTGCCAAATAATCACTGTCTATATTGCCCGCAATGTAAGTTGCATCGAATACAGAAGTATCAAACTCACGAACATCAGAGTGCTTTTCATCAATACATGCATCGATCAAATCAGGTAAGTCTTGGAAAATTAACTTATCTGCGCCAATCAATTCACAAATCTGATCCACATCGCGATTGTGAGCGATTAACTCCTGTGCTGCCGGCATATCAATACCGTAAACATTTGGGTAACGAACTTCAGGAGCCGCAGAAGCAATGTAAACTTTTTTAGCACCTGCTTCACGAGCCATCTCGATAATTTCTTTACTGGTTGTACCACGAACGATGGAGTCATCAACCAATAGAACCGTCTTGTCTTTAAACTCAAATGGCACAGGGTTTAATTTCTGACGTACCGATTTTTTACGAACTGCCTGACCTGGCATGATAAAGGTACGACCGATATAACGGTTTTTAACTAAGCCTTCACGGAAAGGAATGTTTAGCGCTTGTGCGATTTGAAGAGCCGCTGTTCGGCTCGTATCAGGAATAGGAATAACCACATCAATATCATGATTCACCCACTCACGTTGGATTTTCGCAGCTAAACGATCTCCCATGTTAATACGTGCTTTGTAAACTGAAATTGAATCAATGACGGTATCAGGACGAGCAAAATAAACGTATTCAAACAAACAAGGACGCGCAGGTTTCTTCGGTGTGCACTGACGAACATGAACTTTATGGTTCACATCAAAGAAAATCGCCTCACCAGGTAAAACATCGCGCTCAATTTTGAAACCAGCAGCATCAAGGGCAACACTTTCAGATGCCACCATGTACTCAATACCAGTATCAGTTTGTCGAGAACCATAAATCAACGGGCGAATACCATCAGGGTCACGGAAAGCTAAAATACCGTAGCCTGTGATCAAGGCAACTACCGCATAACCACCTTCAATACGATTGTAAACACGCTCTAAAGCATTAAAGATATCTTCTGGATTAGGAACTAACTTGCCTTCTTCATGAAGTTCATGAGCTAAAACGTTCACCAACACTTCGGAATCAGACGTGGTATTAATGTGACGTAAGTCAGATTCAAATACTTCACGCTTTAATTTCGCTGTGTTTGTTAAGTTGCCGTTATGTGCAAGAGAAATTCCGTAAGGAGAGTTAACGTAGAAAGGTTGTGCTTCTGCTGAACTGGATGTTCCTGCAGTCGGATAGCGAACATGTCCTATGCCGATATTACCTAGCAATTTTTTCATATGGCGAGTACGGAATACTTCACTCACAGGACCATTATCTTTACGCAAAAATAAACGGCCATTGTGACTGGTTACCATGCCCGCAGCATCTTGCCCACGATGCTGAAGAAGCGTTAACGCATCAAAAATTGACTGGTTAACTATGGACGTGCCAACGACACCAACGATACCACACATGTTATAGATCCTCGTGTTGGGGAATTACGGTAAACACCGTAAGAAATCTTAACTTATTTTATTGCCACTAAAGCAATTAACTACCAAGAACACGATCCATGAGAGTCGAATCCATAAGATCCGAACTCTTGCCTAACATTTCACGTGTCCATTCATTCAACTGTCCCAGTTGAGGAATCAACTGCGACGATTTCCAAAATTCTGCTTGCTCTATCGCTGGGCTCAAACTGAGCAAAGACACAAAAGCGACAACTATTAAGCTGCCTCGAGCAAAACCAAATAGCATACCCAAAACTCTGTCTGTACTAGACAAGCCAGTCACCTGAATCAATGAACTAAGTAAAAAGCTTACCAATACACCAGAAATCAATGAAGCAATAAACAAAGAAACAAACGAGACGATATAGCGAATGCGATCATCTTGTACTTGATCAACCAGCAAAACCTGCATTTGATCAGAGAATTTGATTGCCACTACAAAGGCAACAACCCAAGTTAAAAGAGATAAAACCTCCTTCACAAATCCTCTTTTTAAGCTAAGTAAAGTAGAAAGAACCACTACTGCAACAATTAGCCAATCCAGTGTTGACATCGAGTTTACCTGTTCCATGAATACCTCTAAAAATCGCTGCGGAGTTTAACAGAACAGCAATATATTCCAAATACTGAAAACTAAAAGCTTGTTTAATTCGTAGAGAATTTTACAACGATACCAGACAAGCTGAATTTGCTTTTGATCTCGTTTCTAATCTTTTCAGATGTTTCTCTTTTAAACTCTGGCCCGACAAATACCTTATACAAACTATTTGCCGTTGTGCTGTAAGCGTCATAATTTGCCTGTTTAAGCTTTTCAACCAAGCGAATCGCGTTATCCTTACTCTTAAAACTGGCGATCTGTACAACCCAACGATCCGCTACCACTTTAGGTGCTGGTTTTTCTACAACAACCTTCTGTGCTGGCTTAGCCGTTGCTTTAGGCGCAGCCTGTTTTATTGGTTCATCCACATCTTGTGCTGTTTTCGGAACAGGAATAAGGCTAATTTCTTGAGGCTCGTTCTGATCTTCCGATGATTCATTCGGTAAGGTATCTACAGGTTGAACAGGGGCAATTTTTAATGCAGGAAACTCTGGCGGCTCACTTACTTGAACCTGAACATCTAACTCAGGTGGACGCTCGCCGTCTAAAATAAGAGGCAAAATAATCGCAGCTGAAAGCACCATAATACTGGCACCAATAAGTCTGTAGGTTATGGTTCTATCAATCATAAATCACTCTTTTGATTGGCCAATAGCCAAATAATCTGAGACGGTTATAAAGGAGCCAAACACAATGACGGAGCGTTCTTCTAATTTTGCTTTAGCGATAGCTGAATCAAACGCCTCAGCAACCGAAGAAAAAGCTTTAACATGAGACTCAAGATTAGAAGCACTAGCAATTACTTGATCAGCAAGTTCCTTACCTTTAGACCCTCTTGGGCCTTCTAAGTCACAACAAAACCAACTCGAAAAGCTACTTGATAAATGCTTTACAACACTTGAGATGTCTTTGTCTTTTAGCATGCCGCAAACAGCAATCGGAGGTTTAGGGAATTGCTTTATTCTCTGAGCAAGCTCAATGGCTGCTTCCGGATTATGAGCCACATCAATAAAAACATCTGGGGTGCTTGCTACTTTTTGAAAACGCCCTGTAAGCTGTGCTGTTTTGAAAAGCGTAATAAGATCATCTTGGGAAGGCTTCATTCCCATAAAGACTAATATAGCAAGAACGGTAGCGGCATTTTGTAAAGGAAGCGAAGGAATAGGTAAATCTGTATATTGCAAGCCAGAACCATTCCATGACCAGCTTGATTCGCTGGCTAGGAAGTGAAAGTCCTGACCTTTTTGTCGTAAATCAGCACCGACTTGTGAGGCAGTTTTCGCAATGGATTTTGGCGGAGTTACCACACCACTGATCAATAATTTGTCTTTTCTCGCTATCCCTGCTTTTTCTTGTGCAATGACCTCAAGGTCATTCCCCAACCAATCCGTGTGATCCAAAGAAATAGACGTAATAACCGCCACATCTGTGTCTATCATATTGACGGAGTCCAACCTTCCACCTAACCCTACTTCAAGAACCCAGTAATCTAGCTCAGATTGATCGAACACCCATAAAGCGGCAAGAGTACTAAATTCAAAGTAAGTTAAAGGAATGTCCCCTCTTGCTGCCTCAATTACTTCAAACGCCTGACATATCAAGTCGTCTTCACAAGGCGTGTTGTTTAAAGTAATTCGTTCATTGAAGGCTATAAAATGAGGAGAAGTATAGGTTCCGACAGAATGTTTTTGGGAACACAAATACTGAGTTAACATGGCACAAGTTGAACCTTTGCCATTGGTACCAGCCACGGTAATGACTTTGCACTTTGGACGGGAGAGATTTAGGCGAGATAAAACCTCATTCCCTCTATCCAGACCTAACTCAATTTCAGAGGGATGCTGGCTTTCAATATATGAAAGCCAGCTTGATAATGACCTTTGAGTCATTTAATTAAGCAACCTTGTTCGTCAATATCGATAGGATGTTATGTAAACGATCACGCATTTCTGAACGTTTAATAATCATATCCAATGCGCCCTTATCTAATAAGAACTCACTACGCTGGAAACCTTCAGGTAGTTTTTCACGAACAGTTTGCTCGATAACACGAGGACCTGCGAAACCAATCAAAGCATTTGGCTCAGCAACGTTCAAATCACCCAACATAGCCAAAGAAGCCGACACACCACCAAATACTGGATCTGTCATAACAGAGATATAAGGAATACCTTCTTGCTTCATGCACTCTAAACCAGCACTGGTTTTCGCCATTTGCATCAAAGAAATCAATGCCTCTTGCATACGAGCACCACCACTTGCAGAGAAGCAAATTAGAGGGATCCGTTTTTCTAAACAAACATTCACGGCTTGAATGAAACGTTCGCCAACAATCGCACCCATAGAGCCGCCTAAGAAATTGAATTCAAAAGCAACAGCCACAACAGGCATGCCATTTAGTGCACCTTGCATGGCGATCAATGCATCTTTTTCGCCTGTTTTCTTTTGAGCATCAGCAAGACGATCTTTATAACGTTTTGAATCTTTAAACTTCAATTTATCTTCAGGCTCAAGATCGGCTGCGATTTCATAGCGGCCTTCTTTATCTAAGAAGATATCTAGACGACGTCGAGCACTAACACGAAGGTGATGCTCACACTTAGGACAAACATCCAAATTTTTCTCTAATTCTGGGCGGTACAATACGTTTTCGCATTTTGGGCATTTCTTCCATAAGCCTTCAGGAACAGAGCCTGATGTGCCGCGTTTCGATTCACTGCGCACAATGGAAGGTACAAACTTATCTAGCCAACTACTCATTTTTTTCTCCACATTACTTGTTTGCTGCCGCTTAAGCGTCCATTTCACTACGCATTGGTGCCAAAATAGCGCCTAAAGCGTCAGCTATATATTCTTTTTCTCTGTCTTTATTTTCCGCAATAGCATTTACTAAAACACTGCCAACAATGACGCCATCGGCGCACTTACTAACCGCAGCAGCTGTTTTAGCATCTCGAATTCCGAAACCAACACCAATCGGCAAATCAGTTACGGTGCGCAATGAATCAACATGATTTTTGACGCTATCGACATCTAATTCGGCGGAACCCGTTACACCTTTAACAGAAACGTAATACACATAACCTGATGCTAGATCACAAATTTTCTTAGCGCGTTCAGGTGTCGTTGTCGGTGATAACAAATAAATCAGATCAATTTCATTCTGCTGGAAGCATTCTACTACATCTGTCGCCTCTTCTGGAGTCAGATCGACTAATAAAATGCCATCAACACCAGCTTTATTTGCTGCGTCGGCAAATGCTTGATATCCAAAAAACTCGATTGGATTCAAATACCCCATCAATACAATTGGCGTGTCTTTATCTGTCTCACGAAAATCCGCAATGATCTGCAAAACTTTCTTAACACTTGTGCCAGCAGCTAAGCTACGCTCACACGCCAATTGGATAACTGGACCATCTGCCATTGGGTCTGAAAACGGCATTCCGATTTCAATCACGTCAGCACCGGATGCCACTAAAGAATGCATCATTGAAACAGTGTAACCTGGTGCTGGATCTCCCGCGGTAATATACGGAATGAGCGCCTTTTTACCAGACTTTTTTAAATTTTCAAAACATTGTTTTATGCGGCTCATACTTCTATCCCATCTAATTCTGCAACAGTAAGAATATCCTTATCACCACGACCAGAAAGGTTAATTACAACAATTTGATCTTTTTCCATCGTAGCAGCCAATTTCATACCGTAAGCAACAGCATGACTTGATTCCAAGGCCGGCATAATTCCTTCTAAGCGAGTTAAATCGCGGAACCCCTCCATTGCTTCATCGTCATTGATCGCCACATAATTTGCACGGCCGATATCTTTCAACCAAGCATGCTCAGGACCAACACCTGGGTAATCCAAGCCAGCAGAAATAGAGTGCGTGCCTATGATTTGACCATCATCGTCTGCCATCACATAAGTTCGATTACCATGCAATACACCTGGACGCCCTGCATTTAAAGGTGCAGCATGTCGACCAGTTTCAATTCCATCACCGCCGGCTTCAACACCGTACATCGCCACACTTTCATCTTCGATAAAAGGATGGAACATACCTATTGCATTTGAACCGCCGCCGACGCAAGCCACAACAGCATCGGGCAATCGTCCTTCATGCGCAATACACTGAGCTTTTGTTTCACGCCCAATAACTGCCTGAAAGTCTCTAACTAATTTAGGATAAGGATGAGGGCCAGCCGCAGTACCAATAATATAGAAAGTGTCGTCTACATTGCCTACCCAATAACGCATGGCTTCGTTTAATGCATCTTTAAGTGTTTTTGTACCTGACTCAACAGACACCACTTCCGCACCAAGCAATTTCATTCGATAAACATTTAAAGACTGTCGACGAACGTCTTCAGCGCCCATGAAAACCTTACACTTCAAACCTAAACGCGCAGCAACAGTTGCGGAAGCAACACCATGCTGACCAGCGCCAGTTTCGGCAATAATATTTGGCTTACCCATATGTTTGGCCAATAACGCCTGACCAATTGTGTTGTTTATTTTATGGGCGCCTGTGTGATTTAAATCTTCACGTTTTAGATAAATTTTTGCTCCGCCTGCTTTTTCAGTCAGACGTTCTGCAAAATACAGTGGTGATGGACGACCTACATAGTGTGCTAAATCGTAATCAAACGCAGCTTGAAATTCAGCGTCTTTAGATAAGCGATCGTACATTTTCGCAAGATCATCCAATGCAGACATAAGGGTTTCGGATACAAACACCCCACCATACGCACCAAAGCGACCATGAGAATCAGGTAAATCTAGATTAATATCTTTGCTATCCACATTTTGCTCCACTAATAAATTTTTGAACCTTGCTTTCGCTTTTGATGCCTTTAGATAACTCTACACCACCACTTACATCAACAGCGTAAGGTGAAACTTGTTCTACCGCATCGGCAATATTTTCCGGAGTTAAACCGCCCGCTAAGACTATTGGCTTCGATAGTTCTTCTGGTATTAAACTCCAATCAAACTGCTCCCCCGTACCACCTGGAACGCCAGGTTTATAGGCATCCAACAATATAGCCGTTGCCGTTGAGTACTGATCAACCAACGCGGCAATGTCATCACCTTCCTTTACTCGCAAAGCTTTCATGTAAGGGCGATTATATGAAGCGCATTCTACCTCATTTTCGGAGCCATGAAACTGAATAACCCAGCGAGAGTTTTCACTCACAACAGAATCAATAATGGAGACATCTGCATCAACAAATAATGCAACAGGAGTAACAAAGGGAGGTAACTGTGAAACTATGGCGTTCGCCACATCAGGAGGAACATATCTTGGGCTCTTTTCATAAAACACAAAGCCCAAGGCGTCAGCACCATGTCGACATGCCATTAACGCATCGTCTATGTTTGTAATACCACAAATCTTAACGCGGCAAGTCATAAGGAGGCTCTTCTATGTAAGGTAAAAAATGAGGACCTAAAGGGGCTGTCGGTACATTAAAGGATTCTGGGTATTGTGCATCAACAAAATAAAGCCCATCTGGTGGTGCCGTAATTCCTCCTTGACATCGATCCTTTGCTTCTAAAACATCTTTTGCCCAAGATACAGGTTTTTCTCCCGCACCAATCGTCATGAGCACACCAGCAAAATTTCTAATCATATGATGCAAGAAGGCATTAGCTCGAACATCTAAAACAATGTACTGCCCTAATTTCTGAACATTAAAGTTTAATACTGTTCTAATTGGCGTATTGGCCTGACATCCTACGGCACGAAAAGAGGTAAAATCATGAGTTCCCAAAAACACTTTAGCCGCTTCTTTCATCGCATCGGCATCAAGTTTTTTATAAGTCCAAGTCACGCCTTTTGCCAGAATCGCAGGACGAAGATCTGAGGGATAAATAACATATCGATAACGTCTGCTCACAGCACTAAAGCGAGCATGAAAATCATCTGAGACATTACGAGCAGCAACTACGGAGATATCGGATGGAAGGTAAGTATTAACACCTAACGTCCATGCTCGCTCATTTCGCTCTACATTTGTTTCAAAATGAACCACCTGAGCACTTGCATGAACACCAGAATCAGTGCGGCCAGCACAAATCACCTTTACCGGATGATTTGTGATAACCGCCAATGCTTTTTCTAAATTTTCTTGAACACTTGGAACACCAAACTTTTGCGCCTGCCAGCCTTTGTAGGCTGAGCCATTATATTCAACAACGAGTACAACTTTTTTAGTCACTTGGGAACATTCGCTCCATCATATTTTGCGCCTCAGCAATTTGTTTTTCATTACCCGACTCAACAACATCTTCTAGGATGACGCGCGCGCCCTCTTCATCTCCCATATCCATATAAGCTCGAGCTAAATCCAATTTAGTTGCCACTTCATCACCACTGGCGTCAAAGAAGTCAAATTCCTCTTCATCATCACTGACTTCTTTATCTTCCGCCGCTTCAGCTTCACCAAAAGCAGGAACATCAATTTCTTCTGCATCAGATTGAGTTTCGGCGAGAGTCTCCTCAATAGAATTAGCCAAAGAGTCATTAGACATACCACTAAAAATTGCAGATTCATCAACATCTTCTTGCTCAGAGTCATCCAGCAAATTGGAAACAAAGGACTCTTCTTCACTACTTATGTCATCTTCAGAATCGGTTAAAGCATCAATGTCTTCAGGTTCCATAGTAGGAATATCAGCAACAAACTCTTCTAAGTCACTTTCTTCATTCAGATCTATCGATGGCTCAGGTAAGTCATCAGTCTGTTCAAAAGAAGCGAACACATCTTCGTCTGTTTCTTCTTCCTCTGTAGCACTTTCTAATTCAGTCTCTGGGTCTTCTGAAAAATCTGTATCTTCATTGACAACTAGTTCAGGTTCATCAGCAGAAGAGAAGCCATCATCAAAAGAATCAAAGTGATCGATATCCTCTTCTTCATCTGCCACATCAAAATCAAAAGCAAATGGATCTTCTTCTTGTACATCATCTTCTGAATCTACTGTATCAACCACCTGATCTGCGATTACTGGTGCAGCTACAGCAGCGGAAGCCGCCGCCGTAGAAAGATCAAACTCATCTTTTTTTGTAGCAGTAGACTCATCTACTACTTTCCCTGAGCGGCGCATGATCAAGCCGATTAAAAATCCAAAGAGCAATAAAACCACAGCACCGATAGAAACAATAATAGGATTGCCAAATATTTTATTAACTAAAGAATCCGCTTCCGCTTGCTCTTTTTCACGGCGTATTTGGTCTGCTTCTAACAATTGATCAACCGTGTTTTTCTGCTCTTGTAACGCCTGTTGAGCACTGGCAAACTGTTGCTGTAAATCGGCTAGCTGCTTATCTTTTAGAGTAATCAAACGCTCTAAGGTTGCCAGTTGTTCATTTAACTCACCTAGCTGACTAGAAAGCTCGCCCTTCTCTCGTTGCTCTTTATCTAACAACTCTTGAGAGGCTGAAAGTTCAGTCTGTAATGCATTGATTGTGGCATCGCTGGCTTCACCAGCATTTGAACTCGCCGTGCTCTCTGACAATAAACTTTGCCCTGAGGACAAGGTCAATTTATCTTCAGATGCTTCCGTTGCCGTCGCTGCCGCTTTGGCATTTGCTTGAGTATTAAGCTGAGCTTGCTCAACACTGCCTGTATTATTAGAGGCTTTTAAAGCCATCCAAGCATCATGTTGACGCTGAAACTCTTCTTGCGAAATGGTTCTATTGAAGAGTGCTATTTGCTCCTGTGTTGGAAGTCTTAAAATAGCCCCTTCTTTTAAAAGGTTAATATTTTCTGAATAAAACGCATCTTTATTGAGGGCTTGAATCGCCATCATAGTTTGATAGATGGTTAATTGATTAGTAGGACGATTTTGATCAGCAATAGACCAAAGCGTGTTTCCTTTTGCGACGTCTAATTGTCTTGCTGGAGACAGTTTCTCTGCCTCAACTGTAGCGTCTCGAAAAACAGAGCCTGTTCCAGAAGCAGCTTCTGTGACGTTTGAGTCAGAAACTTGTGCTGCTTGAATCACTTCTTCTTGTGATTTTTCAACTAGAGCAGACTGATTGAGTGGTGTTTGATACTCTCTAACAACTTGCCCACTTGGCCAACGTGCAGCCAAAATAAAGTGCAGCTCATCAGCTTCCAATGGCGTTGATGAAGAAACCTCAACAACGAGCTCTCCATTTTCACGAGCCACATCAAAACTCAGTTGAGATAGCACTCTGGTTGGAGCAAACCCTGCTTGACGGAACTCACTCTCACTACCTAAACGAATCAGAATATCGTCACTTGTTAAGGCGCCGACATCAGAAAGTTCAATTCGACCACGATAAGGTTCATCCAAATTTGATTGAGAGGTTAACTCACCCAACTCCAATGCGTAACTGTTAGAAACATACAAGGCTCCTGAAACAGCAATACTAATGAGGGTTTTTCTGAGCATAATCTTCCCTTTATTTACAAAATATGGACGCGAATATATTAACAAGTATCTTACACAGGTAAGCATTTATCAATAGCTTTAGAATCAATGGTTTGCACTATAGTAAGGTGAAGCACTAAAAAGTCATTTTTAATGGTTAGGAAGCCATTAATAATTCAAAAAACGATCACGATAATAAAAGCCTTGAACAAAATCCGCTCCTATAGATCGAGCAAAAAGCACATCTTCTTCACTCTCAATTCCTTCTAAGACTACCTTTTTCCCAGTCACATGAGCAAAATCTATTATTTTAGAAACAAACACCATGAAGTTAACATCTGCACGCTTTTGCAAAACATATCTATCTAACTTAATCCATTCCACTAACTGCAACACAGAAACCGACAACATTGACTTAGGGTTACACAAATCATCTAACGCAGTTTTTATCTGTAACTTATCGAATACCTCAATCATGGATAGACTCATAATAGCGTCACTCATCTCTGAGTTTTCGATAAGTTCAACCACAACCCTCTCTCGCCCAGTTTGCTCGATCAATTTAATAAAAGGATTATCTTCTTCTTTTTGGCCTGAAGCATAAAATGCATCCTGATCAAGATTAACAAAAACTTTCTGCTGTTTTGATAAATGATCAAATTGAATTTTTTTCTGAGCAAGCTCAACTTGAAACAAGGATAACGGGCTGTCATGCAAAGAAGCATACACATAATCAGGACGAATAAACTTTCCATTAGAATCTTTAAACCGTGACAAAGCCTCGTAAGCAAAAGTATCTCCTGTTTTCAGCTCAACAATAGGCTGATACTCGACACCAAAGCGCTTAGCCTCTAACAGCTCCAATAAAATTTCTTGCGACACGTGCCCCATCAAAAACAACCACCTAAAAAAGAATGAATCTCATTAAATATCATAGATTACAAAAAACGTAACCAAATGACTATAATTTTCTTTTATTTCATAGAGTTAATAAAGATAAAGCCAAACAAAAAAGCCCCGCTTACGCGAGGCTTTCTTAAGTAGCTCTGGGTTAGAGAGGGATCACATCATCCCGCCCATGCCACCCATACCGCCCATGCCACCCATATCAGGCATGCCAGCAGATTCTTCTTTCGGCAGTTCAGCAATCATTGCTTCAGTTGTGATCATTAGACCAGCAACAGATGCTGCGGCTTGAAGCGCAGAACGTGTCACTTTCGCTGGATCTAGGATACCCATTTCCAACATGTCGCCGTATTCGCCAGTCGCAGCGTTGTAACCATAGTTACCTTCGCCTTGCTTAACTTTATCGACAACAACAGAAGCTTCATCACCTGCGTTAGTTACGATTTGACGCATTGGCGCTTCCATCGCACGTAGAGCAAGAGCGATACCAACATTTTGATCTTCGTTATCACCTTGCAGGTCGATAACTTTTGTCAAAGCGCGAACAAGTGCAACACCGCCACCCGCAACAACACCTTCTTCGACCGCTGCACGAGTAGCGTGAAGAGCGTCGTCTACACGAGCTTTTTTCTCTTTCATTGCCACTTCAGTTGCTGCACCAATCTTAATAACAGCAACACCGCCCGCTAATTTAGCAACGCGCTCTTGAAGTTTTTCTTTATCGTATTCAGAAGAAGAGTTCGCAATTTCTGCACGAATTTGCTCAACACGACCTTTGATGTTTGACTCAACACCAGCACCATCAACAATCGTTGTACTTTCTTTTGTCAAAGTAACACGCTTAGCCGTACCTAGTTGCTCAAGAGTAGTGCCTTCAAGCGTCATACCTACTTCTTCAGATACAACCGTCGCACCCGTTAGAATTGCGATATCTTCTAACATTGCTTTACGACGATCACCAAAGCCAGGCGCTTTAGCTGCTGCAACTTTAACGATTCCGCGCATGCTGTTAACAACCAAGGTTGCCAATGCTTCACCTTCAACATCTTCAGCGATGATCAATAATGGGCGAGATGCTTTTGCAACACCTTCCAATACTGGTAGCAAATCACGGATGTTAGAGATTTTTTTATCAACCAAAAGAATGAATGGGTTTTCTAATTCCGCACTCATAGTTTCTTGGTTATTAATGAAGTAAGGAGATAGGTAGCCGCGATCAAACTGCATACCTTCAACTACAGCAAGCTCATCATCGAAGCCTGAACCTTCTTCAACAGTAATAACACCTTCTTTACCAACACGCTCCATTGCTTCTGCAATGATCTTACCAACAGACGCATCAGAGTTAGCTGAAATAGTACCAACTTGCTCAACTGCTTTAGTATCTGCACAAGGTGTAGACAATGCTGCGATTTCTTTTACAACCGCTTCAGCTGCTTTATCGATACCGCGCTTAAGATCCATTGGGTTACGACCTGCAGCAACAGACTTAAGACCTTCCGTTACTAGCGCTTGAGCCAAAACAGTTGCTGTTGTTGTACCGTCACCTGCTACATCATTTGCTTGTGATGCAACTTCTTTAACCATTTGAGCGCCCATATTTTCGAACTTATTTTCTAGTTCGATTTCTTTCGCTACGGTTACGCCGTCTTTTGTCACAAGTGGTGAACCAAAAGATTTTTCAATAACAACGTTACGGCCTTTAGGCCCAAGAGTCACCTTAACGGCGTCTGCAAGAACGTTTACGCCTTTCAACATTTGTTGACGAGCGCTGTCTCCGAATTTAACTTCTTTAGCTGACATTCTGTAATACCTTTAAACTGTTTTAAATGTTACAAATCGAATATGAACTACAAAGAGAAACTAGGCTTCAACAATGCCGTAGATTTCTTCTTCTTTCATAATAAGTAGTTCTTCACCATTGATCTTCACTGTTTGACCAGAGTATTGACCAAACAACACAGTGTCACCAACGTTAACAGCAAGCGCTCTTACGTCACCGTTGGATTGAATACGACCAGTGCCTACAGCCAAAACCTCGCCTTGCGTAGGTTTTTCTGTTGCAGATCCAGGTAGAACGATACCAGATGCGGTTGTTGTCTCTTCTTCTTTACGGCGAACAACGACACGATCGTGCAAAGGACGAATATTCATCAATCATTTTCTCCAATTTAAAACAATACCAGGAATCCCCTGGCAGGACTTATCTCGCTTACAAGCGAGAATCTCTATCGAGCTTCTATATACGGTTAGTAATTTGGAATTCAACCCACCAAATTAAAATTATTTTTTATCTATCAAATCATTTTCTTCATTCACGTATTCACCCTCAATGATTTCGCCATTTTCTTCGGATGAATAAGCTTGGCCACCTCGCCACTGAGTGCTTTTCGCCATCATGGAACTAATGAATTTCACAATAAGTCCAGCAGCAAACAATTTTCTCAATGGAGGAACTAGCAACAAAGCACCCATAGCATCAGTAACAAAGCCAGGAATTAATAAACACAAACCAGCAAAAATAAGCATCAAGCCTTCTGCGACTTCGGATGCAGGCAATTCACCACGGCGCATTTTCTCTTGAGCTTTTAAGGAGGTTTCTAAACCCTGCTTACGGATCAGTGTCACACCTAAAATAGCAGTAAGGAATACCAAACCAATTGTTGCTAACGCCCCTATTTCACTGCCAACTTGAATTAACACAGTCATTTCAACGATAGGAACCAAAATAAATATTAATAGAGCAAATCTCATGAAAACCTTCTTTGTTTTATGCTTAAATCCAACAATTAACTTCTATCTATGGGCAAACCAGTGACTAATCAAGCAATGGAGCACTTTAAATCTCAAGTACTGCTTATTTTGAGTGAAATCCCCTCAGGAGAATACATCAGCTATGGTGAACTTGCTAAGCAAGCAGGGTTTCCTGGGTACGCAAGACAAGTTGGCAGATTAATGAAACTTTTGCCCAAGGACACTAAGCTCCCTTGGTTTCGAGTGGTTAATTCACAAAGAAAAATCAGCTTTGCAGAGAACACTGACGCTTATGTGAGGCAGCGAACAAAACTTGAAGACGAAGGTTGGGTAATAGTTGGAAACAAGCTGATGATCAATGATTTGACCAACCACAAGTAAAAAGAGAGAGGATAAAAGGAGCGCTAATTACAGCCCTCCTTTCGTAACAAGAATTTAGAAATTAATCTCTAAAGTTGGTAAATTGTACTGGCTGAGCAAGATCAGCGCCGCGCAGCAACGCCATAACTTGTTGCAAGTCATCACGTTTTTTTCCAGTCACACGAAGTTGATCGCCTTGAATTTGAGCCTGAACTTTAATCTTGCTCTCTTTAATCATTTTAACGATTTTTTTAGCTTCGTCTGTCTCAAGACCCTCTTTCATTCTTACTGCTTGAGAGGCACGCATGTTGCCTTTTTCCACGGCTTCTTTTTCTAAGCTTTTTAAATCTATACCACGCTTAACCAGTTTTTGATTCAAAATGTCAGACATTTGACGAAGTTGAGGCTCAGCCTCTGCTTCCATTACGACACTTGATTTGTCTTTAACTTCGTAACTTGCCTTAACACCTTTGAAATCATAACGTGTTGTAATTTCTCTATTGGCTTGATCAACCGCATTGCTGACTTCGTGCCAATCTAGCTCAGAGACGACATCAAATGATGGCATTTTTTTACTCCTTTGCATTTCCAATCATGTATTTTTGGAGCGATAATAGCAGGGATTGAAACAAAATACCTAATGGAACCTATTATGAAGAATACACCTTGGCTTATCGTAGGTGCCGGTGCTATAGGCCTTTTCTGGGCCTGTAAGCTACAAGCGCTCGGTCACAAAGTACATCTCGTATATCGTTCAGAAAACCCAGGAAAAAAAATCACATTAGATTCCCTACCGGATACCACGGAGCAAAATGAAAGCATTCGATCCGAGCATAAGATCAAAAGCTTTACCGCCCAAAAACTTTTAGAGCAAGACAGCATCGAAAACTACAACAAAGTCATGTTGTGCACTAAATCCTTCGATTTAAAAAGCGCTTTCCTGCAAATCGCATCAAAAGTATCGGAAGACGCCAATATTGCATGTCTATGTAATGGCATAGGTGCACAAGACGAACTACAAAATACCTTATCGGAAAACCAAACTTTATGGGCTGGCGTAACAAGTGAAGGCGTTTTAAAACTAGACTCCAACCACGTAAAACATACTGGCCTTGGGGACACTTACTTTGGTCAATGGACGCCCACCGATCCTGCTCGCATATTTCCATTGAGTCATTTGACTGTCGCTAACATACATCAAAAAATCATCGAAAAACTTGCAGTCAACGCCACCATAAACCCCATGACTGCACTCTTCTCAATGCATAACGGCGACATTTTAAACGAAGAATATAAGCCGTTACTTGAGGCAATAACCGATGAATTGGCTGGTGTTTTCTCTCATTCCAAATTTGATTATGTAGAACAAAGTCAGCACTTAACTTCCGATAATTTAAAGAATCGCGTGAATACCATCGCCCAACTCACTCGACTCAATCGCTCTTCAATGTACGAAGACATAAGACAAGATCGTCCAACTGAAAATGAGTTTATTTCTGGTTTTTTAATCAAAAACAGCCCTATCGAACTACCTATTCAAAAGCTACTCTACAATGGCATAGCCTTCCCAGAGCAGCGCGAAGAAAGCAAAAAAAAGCTACTAAGTCTTACTTAGTAGCTTCTCATTCGCAGACAAAAGTATCTTCGATAGAATCAAACAATAGACTGAACTAGAGTTTGGTTACTTTTTCTTTTGTTAGCAAAATTTTCTTATCTTTATAAAGTGCGCCCAAAGCTTTTTTGTAGGTTGCTTTACTGACTTTAAAGACGGCATAAATGGCTTCTGGTGAGGCTTTATCCGTTAAAGGTGATTCCCCACCCTGCGCATCAAGATAATCCAGAATATCATCAAGAATATTTCGAACTTTTTTATAGCCTACTTCCTGAAGACTCAGATCTATCTTGCCATCTTCGCGCATTTGCTTAATAAAACCGGTGGTTTTCTCACCTTTTCGTAACTGCCTAAAAGCGTCCTCAAAAAACAGAACACCCCAGAATCGATTATCGATCACACACTTGAAACCGATATTGGTTTTATCACCAATTACAATAGACACTTTATCACCCACACGATAAGGCGCTTCTTCTCTATTTAGCAGTGCATCGACCTTTGTGGTTGCGACAATTCTATTGGTAATATTATCCAAGTAGATAAAAAGTAAATGGGTTTCACCCTCTTCTACTCGATTTTTTTGCTGACTAAAAGGCACAAGTAAATCTTTAGGCAAACCCCAATCAAAAAAAGCGCCCACTTGATTCACTGCCACCGCTGTTAGCGCGGCAAACTCACCAACCTGCGCCTTAGGGAAATCGGTTGTTGCAATCAGCTTGTCATCTGAATCCAGATAAACAAAGACTTCGATCTCTTGGTCTAAGGTAATATTTTTAGGAACATAGCGTTTCGGCAATAGAATTTCACCCAACTCTTCTGCATCCAGATAAACACCAAAATCTTTCTCTTTAACGACTCTTAATGTATTTAAGCGCCCAATTTGTGTAGCCATAATTTCTCCGGCAAATATTTTTTTCGCACTATACGCACTTCAAAAGTAAGCGCAACAGGAACGCTTTTAGATTCTGAACTCAGTCATCATTCGCTTTCATACAATTCGCAAACATATCATCTAGCTTAGCTTTGCCAAGGGATTCCATTTTATCAATATTTTGATTTGGTATTTCAGAGGTATCACCATAAAACTCAATGGCTTTATCTAAGCTATTTTCTCTTAATAGATGCAGCATAGGATAAGGCGAGCGATTTGTATAATTCGATACGTCATCTGGCTCAGCACCAGAAAAACAATAATCAGGGTGAAAAGTAGCAAGCTGATAAACGCCTTCACAACCTTGATCAAACATCAGGTCTTCTGCTGTCTCGACAAAATCCAAATAGCGATGAAATCCTTTAAATAAAGTAGGAAAAATCAGCAAGGTAGTTTCCGTTTCAGGGTGCTCATCCAGCCATTGAACTTCTGCCATTAACTCCTCTAAAGCCACTTCCACTTTTTTGGAGCGAAGCACAACAAAACGAACACTTTCCTTCTCCACTTCGCGCCTGGCAAATGGGCAAACATTCAATGCCACAATAAAATCTTTAACCCAACTCGTTGTTTGAGCAATGACTAATTCATCTGATAGCAACATAGCGCATCTTCTTATTAAATTATTTTAAGGTATTTTAGAGCAAAGCTTAGGGAGGGTCTAACATCAATGCCTGAAAGCATGAGCAAATAAAGAAAAGAAGGTAAAAAAGGCTAGAAAAGAAAATGGCTACTTTCATGCGATATGAAAGTAGCCATTACTTAAAACACTAACTATTTGTTCTCGATTTTGTACTCAAGAGACTTAAAGTGAACTTCACTGGTACCGTTTTTGAATTGGTTATACACGCCTGCTTTGAAGTAGCTGTGCAAATGTTTCCAGTAGCTAATGTCATGATCAACTTTTGTTTCACCGTTTACATTTATAAGCATTTTAGAATTACCGACTACGATATCAAAATGCGTTGGCGCTTTAGGATCAACCGGACCCAAATCTAATTTGATGTAAGCATTCTTACATTCAGTCGTTCCTTTGTTACCACTCTTCGAGCCACAATCTACAGCATTGTTTTTGATAATTGCCCAATAATGGTCTTTTTTACCGCTACGTTCAGCTTCATAAACAACACGCATTAGTGGATGAGGTATGTAACCTTCACCGCTCGTTCCGCGAGGGCTTTCGCCATTACCACTGTTATGTACTTGCAAGAAAGTCATAGCGTCATTTTTGGATTCACTATTTTTCACAGACTCGCGAGGATTGATTGGCATCAAGTCAGCAGTAAGGTGATAGAAAGTGTTCGGTAAAGACGTATCGAAGTTATCAAGAATGCGAACTTCACTACGGTTTTTATAACCTGTCATGTTAAAAACAAGAGACTCGGTCGCTTTATCCACATAAAAGTGCTCACTCACAACCCCCGTAAAATCACTGTCGGTTGCTACTTCACTCTTATTACCGGATTTACCATTAGGGTCGGATACTTGCAGTTTTGATTCCGCTAGAATTGGCTGATATTGACTGTACTCAACAGGTGCAACACGATCTACAGCGAACGCTGAACCACTAACTAAGATGGCAGTAGCAATGCTACTCATTTTGACTAAATTAAGATTCATTGGGTAATCCCCTATTTATTTTTATTAATTTCTTATGCCTAGCCATTCATCATACAAATAAATTTAATCGACAACTAGAAGCAATTAAAAAATTTTATGTAGCTTTTTGCATCTTGATGAAGATTTATGGATTCTGGTGGGCTTTCAATTTCGCAAACAAGGAAAACAAGGTATCATTCACAGCTACTTATATAAGCCCTTTGAAATGACATGCGAACCAAGTCATTTTATTTATCCTGCTACAGAGAATTTACATGTCATTTGCTGAATTAGATCTGGATTTCACCATAGAACAAGCCATTAGCGACTTAGGCTTTGAAGAAGCAACAGAAATCCAAGAACAAGCTATCCCAATTGCACTTGATGGTTCAGACCTTCTTGCAACAGCACCAACAGGAACAGGAAAAACCATCGCTTTCTGCGCACCTGCAGTCCAGCATATTCTTGATCGCGATGAACAATCCACAACTGCACCAAAAGTACTCATTCTTGCGCCAAGCCGTGAACTTGCCCGTCAGATTTTTAATGTGGTTGAGCAATTAACACAACACACACGTATAGCCTCACAACTCATTATTGGTGGCACTCCTTATGGTATGCAGCAACAGCAACTTAGTGAGCCGTGTGACATTTTGGTTGCAACACCGGGAAGATTAGTAGAACTCGACGAGAAACAGTGGCTTGATTTAAGTGACGTATCTTACTTTGTTATCGACGAAGCAGATCGCATGCTAGACATGGGGTTTGTTAATGCAATTAATCATTTAGCAAAAGAGCTGCCACAAGAACACCAAACACTGATGTTTTCCGCCACATTGGAAGGCGAAAAAATGGGGCGTTTTGCCAGTGCTTTACTAAAGAGTGACACACAGCAAGTTCGCCTAGGTGAATCTTCTCGCACAGTACCGCACCAAATCCGCCAAATCGCTTATCGTGTGGACAACGAAGAACATAAAGAAGCCGTACTAAAGCACTTATTGACGCAAGAGCGTGTACAGCAAGCCGTATTGTTTGTTTCAAACCGTGAGCACGTAGATGTGTGGGTACAGCGTGTTCGTAACATGAATCTAATGTGTGACGGATTGCATGGCGAAATGAAACAAGGCGACCGCAGCGAACACATGAAACAAATGAAGCGCGGGCGTTTGCAAGTGTTAGTCGCTACCGATGTTGCCTCTCGTGGTATCGATCTCCCTGAAATCAACACAGTGATTAATTTACGACTACCTCGCAAAGCAGATTCTTACATTCACCGCGCTGGCCGAGCATCTCGCGAAGGCGCACCTGGCGACTGCATATCTTTAATTGATATCAACGATCTACCAATGATTGAAAAGATTCAGCGATTCATGCAAGCCAATATAAAATTTGGTCGAATTGAAGGCCTTGAACCTAAAACCAAAACACGCTCACCAAGTGCTAAGAAAGGCAAAAAGAAGAAAGCGCTGGCTAAGTCAGCCAAGAAAAGCGTCAGGTAATTTTTTAATCATTAAGCGAATAGCTCAAAATTGGTAACATAAAGCCAATAAAAAAGGCAATCTTCAGATTGCCTTTTTTATTGCTCTAAAATACTGAATTTCAGTGCTTTAATCAAATTTCAAAGTATGCAGTTTACGCTTAGCTTTTGTCTCTAAATACTGACGATTGTGTTGATTAACATGCACTTTCGTTGGCACTAGCTCAGCGACGTCAATACCATTATCCGTCAGCTGTTGAGCTTTATCTGGATTATTCGTCAATAATCTAACTTTAGAAACTCCCAATGCTTCAAGCATCTTGGCAGCAATACCAAAATCGCGGCCATCATCAGGCAAATGCAACATTTCATTCGCTTGATAAGTATCATAACCTTGATCTTGCAGAGCATAGGCTTCTAGCTTGGCGTACAAACCAATTCCTCGGCCTTCTTGGCGCAAATACAGAATATAGCCACCTTCTTCATTAATGCGATCAATCGCCTCATCTAACTGTTCACCACAGTCACAACGACCAGAGCCAAAGATATCGCCAGTCAAACATTCAGAATGCAACCGTACCAATGGAACATAATCTTCTGCTTTAGGCTCTTCACCTTTAAAGTAAATCCCTATATGTTCTTTACCAGAATCATCTCCATCAAAGGAAATAAACTCGGCCATCACGTCTCCCGCCCTCACAGGAATCATTACCTGACGCTTAATTGTTAAATCACTCATACTGCTTCTCTTTATAGGGACTTTTATTCAATCGATCGTCCATTTATTAGGTCATAACTTCATAATTCAATGGGCAGTTATAGTATAACATTTAATTCACAGTAAATGCTTTAGTGGTAAAGCCGTACTTTCTTTTACGCTACGCAACAAAAAACTGGACTGAACACCTGTAACACCGGGGATGCGTGTTAGTTTACCTAATAGAAAATCATGGTAAGTTTCCATGTCCTCCACCACAACTTCCAATAAATAGTCACAATTCTGCCCCGTTACCAAGTTACAGTTTCGAACTTCAGGGAAATCATTTACTTCTTCTTCAAAAACGCTAAATCGATCAGGCGTGTGCCTATCCATACTGATTTGGAGAAAAGCAGTTAGCTTTAGTCCCAAACTAGAGCGTTTTAAAATGGTTACTTTTCGGTCAATTACTCCACTTTCTTCTAATGCCTTCACTCTTCGCAAACAAGGAGAGGCAGAAAGTCCTACACGATCCGCTAACTCCTGATTTGTTAAGCTAGAATCTTGCTGTAATTCTTGCAATATATTCAAATCAATTTTATCAAAACCCATATCAACAAACCCTAATTACCAAAATAATTAATTTATACGCAATATAATGCCATAAATATTGATTTATTCATAAAAAACGCAATCTTTTACTAAACAAAATTCGTTATGATAGACACATAACAAAGCACTTACCCAAGTGCACTTACATTAAAAAATTGAGCTTATCCGCTCTACCAATGAAGAAGGGAAAGATCATGACATCTTTTGATCATACTAAGTACACGCCATTTAAATCCGTCGATATTAAAAATCGCACTTGGCCAGACCAAGAAATCACAGCCGCTCCGATTTGGTCTAGTGTGGATCTGCGCGACGGCAATCAGGCATTAGTAGAACCAATGACGGTAGAACAAAAGAAACAATTTTTCGCCCTACTTGTTGATGTTGGTTTTAAAGAAATTGAAGTCGGGTTCCCTGCTGCATCTCAATTGGATTTTGACTTTGTACGTTGGTTAATTGAAGAAGACCAAGTACCTGACGATGTTTACATTCAAGTATTGACTCAAGCTCGCCCAGAGTTGATCGAGCGCACTTATGAGTCGTTGAAAGGTGCGAAAAAAGCCATAGTCCATGTTTATAACTCAACATCTAAAACACAGCGTGAGCAAGTTTTCCGCCTAGACAAAGACGGCATCAAAGACATTGCGGTAAAAGGTGCTCAATGCGTGAAAGATCATGCTGCGAAACACCCTGAAACAGAATGGGTTTTCCAATACTCGCCTGAGAGTTTCACAGGCACTGAGACAGATTATGCTATTGAAGTCGTTGACGCTGTTGCCGACGTTTGGCAACCAACCCCAGAAAACAAGATCATCATCAACTTGCCAGCAACCGTTGAAGTCGCAACACCGAATCGCTTTGCTGATCAAATTGAATACTTCTGCCGCAACGTAAAACAGCGTGACAGCATGATCATCAGTTTGCACACACACAACGACCGAGGTTGTGGTGTCGCAGCGGCAGAGCTTGGGTTGATGGCTGGTGCTGATCGTATCGAAGGTACATTGCTTGGTAATGGCGAGCGTACAGGTAATATGGATGTTGTAACCATGGCTATGAATATGTACAGCCAAGGCATTGATCCTAAATTAGCATTGGGAGATATGGACCGCATCATCAGTGTTGTTCAAGCTTGTACTTTGTTACAAGTTCACCCTCGCCATCCGTACGCAGGTGAATTGGTCTTTACAGCTTTCTCTGGCTCTCACCAAGACGCTATTAAGAAATGTTTGGCAAACCAAACAGACGACAAACCTTGGGATGTGGCTTACTTGCCAATCGACCCTCGTGATGTTGGCCGTAGTTATCAAGAAGTCATCCGTGTAAACAGCCAATCCGGCAAAGGCGGTGTTGCCTATACTCTTGAGCAAGAATACGGCCTAGCATTACCTCGTTGGTTACAGGTTGAATTTAGCCCATTAGTGCAGAAATTTGCTGAAGAAGATGGCGGTGTTGTTGACGCTGAATCAATGAAGAAGTTGTTCGAAACAAGCTTCATGACTGGCGAAACACCATTCAAATTAGGTAAATATGACTTAACCAAAGATGATGTTGATACAGTAAACGCTCAACTTATCGGCAAAAACGGTAACGTGAGTATTTCAGGTGACGGCAACGGTGCTTTATCTGCTTTCAGTGAAGCATTGGGTAAACACTTTGATATGAGAATTGATATTATCCAATACCAAGAACATGCATTGACAGTGGGCAGTGATTCACAAGCTATCGCCTATGTTCAAGCAAACATCAATGGTGACCGCTTCAACGGCGTAGCAATAGATAACGATATCGTATCCGCTTCTATTCAAGCCTTGTTAGCATCGGTAAACCAAAAAGTAGCTTAGCCTTTACTTTTCTCAATAAACGAAAAGTACCAATAAACAAAAAAGCCGAAACATCATGTTTCGGCTTTTTTATGAGCTGTAAGACACATATTGCTTTTATTGATATTCAACCACTTTGTTTCGACCAGTATTCTTCGCTTCGTATAAAGCCGTATCCGCATGCTTTAAGACTTCCATTTTAGTATCTTTAGAATAATGCCCTTCAAAGATAGTGAAGCCGATACTCGCTGTTACAGAAATAACCATTTCTTCATGCAAAACTGGCTTTTCTTCAACCACATGACGACAACGCTCAAAAATATCAAAAGCCTCATCTTCACTAATATTAGGAAGAATAATACCAAATTCTTCCCCACCTAAACGCCCTACCAAATCCACGTCTCTTAGGTTTTTCTTGATCCGATCAACCACCTCGACTAAAACTTCATCTCCGGCAGCATGCCCGTAGGTGTCATTGATTGCTTTGAACTTGTCTAGATCAAAAATGGCGAACGCTAAGCCATTACTGTTCTCTTCTATTGAAGACATTTCGCTTTCTAATACAGACTCAAAAGCACGACGATTACTAGCACCTGTTAAAAAGTCAGTAGAAGCGATCTTTTCAAGTTTTTCATTCATATCGACTAAACGGCGTCTCATATCTGAAATCCGCTTCATCGCCAGCATTTTAGCTACTAGGATTTTCTGACTAATCGGCTTAATAAGATAATCATCACCACCAGCCCAAATTCCTTGTTCTACGTCGTTGTCATTGGCGCTGGCACTCAGAAATATGATGGGAAACCATTCTTGCTTTTCTTTCTCTTGAATGTCTCGAATGGCTTTTACCGCCTCGAAACCATTCATTTGAGGCATTTGCACATCGATTAAAATCAAATCGAGGTCATGAGAGTGACGTATGTATTGCTCAATTGCTTCTTGCCCATTTTGAGCCTCTACAACTTGATAGCCCAATTTACCCAAATATAACTTTAAAAGTAGACGATCCGTGTTTGTATCATCAACAATCAATACCTTCATAAATCCGCCATCATGCTCTGAAGCTCATTTTTCACCTGCTGATACATTGCACTTAATTCCTGTGTTTTAAGTACAAAATCAGGTACGTCGCCATTACGAGCTTCTTGCTCAAGCTGGGCTGCCATCGTGGACAACGAAATAGCGCCTACGTTTTGACTAATCGACTTAAGACTATGAGACACTTTAGCCACACTCTCGCAATCCATGACCAACATATCGTTTAGAGACACCATAATTGGCTCTGCGTCCCCAAAAAAAGCGTCTATTAGTAAAGTAAAATCATTACCTAGCAATTGTTTTAAATCATTCAGTACTGCCTTATCAATCACAACATCTGATACGGATTCAAAAGCTGAGCTTGCTACAGGAGCATTTTCATTCCCCAGATTACTTAAATCCCGTTTACTATCTGGCAGCCATTTGTTCAACATTTCAATAAACTCCTTCTGCTTAAATGGCTTCGGCACCAAACCATCGCCACCAGCCCGAAAAACTTCTGATAGCGCCTCTTGTTGAACATCTGCCGTCAACGCGAGAATAGGTACTCTTACCTTCTGACTATTTTTTTCTGCTTGCCTAATACTACGCATTGCAGCCAACCCATCCATAACAGGC
The DNA here is from genome assembly GCF_047525555.1 of Marinomonas algae. Classification (NCBI taxonomy): domain Bacteria; kingdom Pseudomonadati; phylum Pseudomonadota; class Gammaproteobacteria; order Oceanospirillales; family Oceanospirillaceae; genus Marinomonas; species Marinomonas algae. Next base: position 84,614 of record NZ_JBLIXK010000010.1, read on the forward strand.
ATGTGTAAATCCATAAAAATCAAATCTGGCTGGTGCTGCTTCCACATAGCAACACCAATAGCACCATTTTCAGCTTCAATAATGTCAAACCCCATCTTGCTCAAAATGCCACAAGCTACTGCCATGTTAGCTTTCATGTCTTCAACAACCAGTATCAAGCCTTGCTTGGTGTTTTTTCTATTGTTTTGAGACTCAACATCAGCATCCGCCTCACTCCAATTATCATAAGCAATCTGATGACCGAGCAAATCTTCTGATACAGCTTGAATCAGTCCTTGTTTAAGAACAGATCCACTCATCGGTTTTGGAATACAAACATTCACTCCAGCGGCCGACAAAGCATCTTGAGACAAAAAGTCAGCGGATGACGTCATTAAAATAGTCGGCTTGTAGTTAGATACACTGATATTCCGAATAAGTTTCGAAAGCATTAAGCCGTCTAACTCGGGCATCATATAATCTAGAACAATAATCTGATACGGCACGCCTATTTTAATTGCTTGCTCTATTCTGGCGAGACCATCTAATGGATCTACTTCTATATCGGCATGAATGTCGCAGGCTTTAAGCTGGTTCTTCAGTATAGTTAAATTAGTTTCATTATCATCTATCACCAAGGTTTTTTTCGCGACCAGCAACGCCTCATCATCCATCTTTTCAATGTTAGAAATAGCATGACTCTCTGGTAAAGATAAGGTTACGGTAAATGTAGAACCAACACCCTCTTCACTAGACAAAGAAATATTCCCTCCCATTAATCCTGCCAGTTGCTTTGTAATAGCTAACCCCAGCCCTGTTCCACCAAATTTACGTGTTGTGGAGCTGTCAGCCTGAACAAAAGCATTGAATAAATGAGGCTGAATCTCTTCGGCAATGCCCACGCCCGTATCAATCACGCTCATACTAATGGCCGCAATACCTTGGGAATCCATATTCCCTTTGATAGACACTAAAACATGGCCCGTGTGAGTAAACTTAATAGCATTACTTACTAAGTTAATGAGAACTTGTTTAATTCGAAATGCATCACCGACAACAAAACGTGGACAACTGTTATCAAACTCGATGAGCAAATCTATGCCTTTCTCTTCTGCTTTCAACATTAAGAGACGCGCCACGTCGTAAACGATTTTCTCTAAGTTGAAGTCTTCTCTTTCAATTGCAAGATGCCCTGCTTCTATTTTCGAGAAGTCCAATATGCCATTAATTAGCTCTAAAAGACTTTCTCCAGAGTCTCTTAATACCGCAAGGTTTTGTCTTTGTTCTGAGTCTAAGGACGTATCTGCTAATAATTCCGCCATACCCAATACACCATTAAGAGGCGTTCGGATCTCATGGCTCATGGTGGCAAGGAAGTCGCTCTTAGCTTTACTCGCTGAAATGGCTCGATCACTGGCTTCACGCAATACGACTTCGGTTTCTTTTCGAGAGGTAATATCCATGTTAACCCCAACGATGTGAGAAGGCTCTCCTGCTTTATCATAGATAATAGTCGCATTCGATTTTAAGTAACGTAGCTGGCCATCTTGCCGAATGATTTTGAAGTCCGTATCCAAGTGATCTGATTGATCAAGTGCATTGTCGTTATTGATGAAATATCCACCATCTTCCCCCAAATTCACAAATGCGCTTTTTAAACGCTCTCTATCTTCAGGGTAAACACACTCTGTCCAAACTTGATAAGGTGGCTTCCGCTCTTCCTTATTGAAGCCGTATAAGCGATACATCCAGTCATCCCAGTGAAGAGTATTGTTTTTCAAATCCACTTCCCACACACCGATGCCTGCTGTGTCCGTAGCAATTGATAAACGCAAATGCGTGTCTATCATTTTTTGTTCAACTTCCAATCGCTCACTAACATCTCGAACATGGCCAATGTAACCGCCAAAGCTCCCATCAGAGTTATGAATCATGCTGCCAATGGTTTCAGAATGAAAAACATTGCCTTCGCTATTTTTGTAACTCACTCTATAACGATTAAGGACATCCTGAGAGGTTTGATCATAAGCCGCTCCCTTTTCAACAAAGTCATTTTCTTCCGCATAGAGCATTTGCGTACTCTTACCAATAACATCGTCTTCCTGATAACCAAACAACTCAGAAAAAGCAGGGTTGACCATTTTAATTTTACGATCGTTACCAACCAATATGATCGCTTCGGGGGCATGAACAAATAGGGATTCGAACAAAGATTTTTGCTCAACGAGCTCTTTCTCTTTTTGAATTTGCTCTGTTTTGTCTTGGAAAGAGATAACAACCCCTTCCACTTCCCCAGACTCAGAACGCATGGCAACACAAGTGTATTCACAGACAAAAACCGAACCGCCTCTCTTATTAAAATACTCACCTCTTGCCGAACAACTTTTACCATTCAGTAAACTATTCTGGATTGGGTTCTCGTCTAGAGAAAATGGCTGACCTTCTTTGTCACGATGGGAAAGCAATTCAATCACATTACGTGAAAGCAACTCTTCCACAGAGTAGCCTAAAATATGGCAAGCAGCTGAGTTAGCAAATGTAATATTGCCACTTATATCAACGCCAAAAATACCTTCATGTACGGCTTCTAGGATCAGTCGTTGCTGCTGTGTCACAACACTCAGATTTAATTCGTCTTGATGTCGAGTAATCTCATTGCCAACCCACTGCGATAGCAACTTCATCACTTCATAGTCATCATCACCGAAAGGTTGTGATTTAGGATCAGGGCTTGAAAAATTCAGCGTTCCCCAACGCTTTCCTGCTACATATACAACAATCCCTATATAGGCTTCTAATCCAAAACTTTTATAGCAAGGGTGTTCTTTGATATCACTTATGGCCGTATGAAAATACGAGGTAGGAGCATCACTCTTAAGGGTATGAATGCAATATGTTCCATTCAAATCAAACCTTGCTCCAGGTAAGACTTCACCTCCTGGGGTTTGACTGTATTCAACATAATAATCATCGCCTTCAATGCGACTAATTAAGCCTATGGGTAAAGAGAATTGCTCAACACCCACTTGTAGAATATTTTGCAGTTTTTCATCATGCGACAAGTCAAAATTGGCCGTTACTTCATGGAGCCTTTTTAACGTATTCAAGGTTCTCTTTTGAGAAGTAATATCCTGCATGTACAAATACAGTCCCGTTACTTCTCCATCGTTAATCCTGGGAACGTACGAGGCATTAATAAACCTCAGCTCACCATCATCACCTTGCTCTAAGGCATACTCAAATTTAACAGGAACACCAGATAAAGCCTTCCTTACATAATCTTCTGTCGCGCTGCAAATTTCTTCAGGTATAGCGTCTTTTATATAAGTACCAACGGCATCTTTTTTGGACAGTGAAAATCGTTGAGCATAAGCATCGTTAATAAATTCATAGCGTAGCTCTTGATCTACCAATGCAATGTAAGTCGGAATTTTATTATTCAACCTAAGAAGGTCTGTATGGCTCACTTGATCAGGGCCTGACTGCTGATCTGAAGAGCCCGTTTTGGAAGAAAGCAATGAAGAAATGATACTAGTAAGAGAAACTAGATGTTTATCAAAGCCCTCTAAATCAAGTGGACACGAACGATCACTTAACACAATTAGGCTTGCATCTACATCTGCTAAAGGCTCTACAACGCAGCAACATATAGCCTTCCCTTCTAAGGGATAAATTGCTTTCAGAGCAGGATCTTCAGCCTTTAAACAACGAATGGCAGGCAAGGAATACAGGGCTTTGAAAATACCTATTAACTCATCAGATGAACTGTCATGAATGCTACCAGAAAAGGCAATAGACTCAGAATTAGAAACAACTCCCACACAGGAAGCCCCTAAAAGAGACTTTGCAACTTTTAAAGAAGCAACTAAACCTTCCATTTGCTCATCCTTTTATTATTAGTTAACAGGCAATACGCGATACAAAACCCTCTTAAAGCAAGGCTCGCTTTCTGTATTGTTTTCTATAAAACATAACAGAAATCGTAATATTTGCGCCTTAAGACACAATTTTTTACGGAAGTAGTTTATCTACTAAAATGCAATCATTCGTCTCGTTGCGGCTTGCTTTCACCTTATCGATGATCTTTTGAGCCGCCTCCTTCTTACTAGAGCTTATGTATTTGGTATCAACTATTTTTTCAGCCTTCTCCAGATAAGAGTTCAATTCTGGAGTACAGATATCCTCAATCGCTAGAGCATTTGAAGACATCAAAACAGTAAGGCTTGGAAGAAGAATAAAAGAAAAGGAAAATTTAAAACGCATAAGATATACCTAGATAAAAGTCTCAACAAAAATGTACTCGAAAAATTAGATCATAGGCTAAGATAAAGATAAACCTAAAGCGTTCTTTTATAGTGCTTTTTATAGCAATCATAGCTTCTTCTTGTAATAGAGAAGGACACTATAAAAATAGCAAAAGAAACAAGCTTCATCTTTATTGCACATATCCCTGATACATTTTGAATATGATGTCTTTTATAGGTAAATTTAAGGTTCATAAGAATAATCAGAAAGAGGAATGAATTATGTTAACGGGCAGCTGTTTATGTGGTGGTATTCAATACGAAATTCAAAGTGAACTAGGCGACATCATGCAATGCCATTGTCAAAATTGCCGTAAGGCTAATGGCGCCGCTTTCGCAGCAAATGCAGGCATTCCAACAAATGCGTTTAGCTTACTTAAAGGACAAGAATTAGTCAGCGAATATGAATCAACACCAGGTGTTTTCCGTGTATTCTGTCAGCGCTGCGCTTCGCCTTTATACAGCCGTCGACCAAGCATGCCAGACATTCTTCGCTTAAGAATTGGTACACTTGATACCAAAATAGATAAAACACCTTCTTTTCACATTTTTGTTGACTCAAAAGCAGAATGGCACAACATTTGTGACGACATTCCACAACACAAAGAATTTCCCACTAGCTAGTATTAAAAGCAAAACGCTATTAAATACTTTCTAATAATGGAATAAGAGATAGATTCACATGAGCAACTCATACAACAAATTAACACCTGCTGAGGCCAGTGTTATCCTCGACAAAGGTACCGAACGACCGTTTACAGGGGAATACACTGACACAATGACAAAGGGCTTATACCTTTGCCGCCAATGTGATGTGCCGCTCTATACTTCTGAACACAAGTTCATATCACATTGTGGCTGGCCAAGCTTTGATGATGAGATAGAAGGCGCCGTAAAACGCGTTCCAGATGCAGATGGACGACGTACGGAAATTGTTTGTGCAAACTGCGAAGGTCATCTAGGGCATGTTTTTGAAGGCGAAAGGCTGACTGCCAACAATATCCGTCACTGTGTAAACTCCATTTCAATGAAATTTATAAGTAACGAAACTTAAAACCACCACCATATTTATTGGCGCATTCAAACCCTGAATGCGCCAATTCTGTATAGCTAATCGGTATCTTGATTGAACTATAAGCTGGCCGCTTCCCAGCAATCAATTTTTTACAAGTGCCTTTCAATTCTACTTGCATGAAAGTTATTACAACTGTTCGAACCACTCACCATATTGTCTAACCAGAGTTAAATTGTGCCACTTTACTTTGTGAGCGCCATATTAAACAAACACAAGCCTAACTTGACGTATGTCCTACACACATGTTGTAGACTCGGCTTGGTCATCAATACTTATGATCACTTAAGGAGAGTGAAATGAATTGCTGTAATAAGCCACCTAAGGGCGGTACTACGAGCCTCTCCCTTTTTATAAAAATGGTACTGGTCATGCTGGTCATTATTCTGACCCTTGCCTATCTGTTTGGATAAATTTTCCTGACCCATAAAGCTGATTTCAACTTTATAGAGGAGTACAAGATGTTAACCACAGAAATCGCCAGATTAGTGGGTGTCACCCCGGAAACAGTGCGTTTTTACACGCGCAAGAAACTGCTCCAAGCCAGCAAAAACCCCACTAATGGCTATAAAGAATATGATCAAAGCGCGGTTGAGCGCTTACGCTTTATTAACCATGCCCGCAGCATTGGTTTTAGCCTAAAGCAAATTACCGACATTATTGAGCAGTCGGAACAAGGCACTTCTCCCTGCCCAAAGGTCAGAAGTTTGTTGCAAGAGCAGATCCAACAAACGAAGCAAAAAATTGCTCAATACCAGCAACATTTAGCCCTAATGGAAGCAACTTACCAAAGCTGGCAAGGTCAGCCAGATACCATTCCTGATGGCAAAGCCATCTGCTGTTTGATTGAAGAATGGTCTGATAAACACCCAGCAGCCATAACAAAGGAGGTGGAAAATGAGCAAGTATAACCATACCTTGGCGCTTGCAGGCGTACGTTGTCAAAATTGTGTTAATAAGCTCACCGCAGCCCTGAAAGCCAGTGACGAGAATGTTGAGCTCAATATTAATGCAGAGAAAACCCTGCTTACACTCACTACCGACTTAGGTATTGACGAGGCCATTACCATCGTTGAGTCCTGCGGCTATCAGGCAAGCCTTGTTGTGCCCTCAGAGCAGCCAGCGCAACAAGACAATGCTGATCAAATAATCGATAGCAACCAATCACGCCCTAGCAACACCAGCTCAAGCATCAAGCTTGCGTTATTGAATGTCACTTGTGCCGGCTGTGTTAACACCATAGAAAAAGCCCTGACAAAGCTTTCCGGTGTAGAAGAGGTAAGTATCAATTTTGCCGCTCGCACCGCTTCGGTGGATACGCAATTACCAGCCAGCCAACTCATTCAAGCCATTCAAGCGGTGGGTTATGATGGTCACGAAATTATCGATGAAGAGGCAGAAGCCAGCCAAAAAGACAGCCGCGAAGCCGCTCTTTACCAACAAAAGCTTAAACACAGTGTGATGGGCTTAGGAGTCGGTGTACCGCTGATGCTTTACGGGCTTTTAGGCGGCCCCATGTCTGTAGACTCCAGTTTGCAGCAAGGTATTTGGTTCCTAGTGGGGATCATTACCTTTATGATTCTGTGGCTATCGGGCCAACACTTTTATCGTGGTGCGTGGAAAGCATTTGTCCACCGTAGTGCCAACATGGATTCCCTAATCGCCCTAGGCACAGGTACCGCCTGGCTATATTCCATGGTCGTGGTTTTGGCATCTAGCCATTTACCGGCTGAAGCCAGACACCTGTATTTTGAAGCGACCGCGATGATCCTTGGCCTCATCAATTTAGGGCAAGCCTTTGAATTAAAAGCTCGAGGACGTACCTCAGACGCCATCAAACGTCTGCTTAACCTGAAAGTAAAAACCGCCACAGTGATACGTGATGGCAAAGAACAAATAGTACCCGTAGAGCAAGTCATGCTGGGCGATCAGATTCGCGTCAAAGCCGGTGAAAAAATCCCGGTGGATGGTGAAATCATGAGTGGCCATACCAGTGTGGATGAAGCCATGTTAAGTGGCGAACCTATCCCAGTGGAGAAACAAACGGGCAGTAGGGTTTCTGCAGGCAGCATTAATGGCCAAGGTAGCTTTATCTTTGAAGCGCAAAAAGTTGGCAATGACACCCTGCTCTCACAAATCATTGCCATGGTGTCCAGAGCGCAAAACTCTAAGCCGCCCATTAGCCATCTTGCCGATCGTGTGTCTGCAATCTTCGTCCCCAGCGTGATGATTATAGCCATTATCACGGCGCTCGCTTGGTACAACTTAGGGCCACAACCCGCCTTGGTGTATATGCTGATTGCCGCGACCTCCGTGTTGATCATCGCCTGCCCTTGCGCACTAGGCTTAGCAACCCCTATTTCCACCATGATAGGCGTGGGTAAAGCAGCAGAATTTGGCGGCTTAATACGCAATGGTGAAGCCCTGCAAAAAGCCAGTGAGCTTGATGTCATCTTGCTCGATAAAACGGGCACCATTACCCAAGGCAAGCCACAGGTCAGCCATTTTCAGGCTCTAGGTGATGAAGCACTCATCTTGCCCCTCGTTAAGAGCCTAGAACAAGGAGCGAATCACCCCCTTGCCAATGCCTTGATAGCCTATGTACAAGATACTGCAAGCAAAAGTTCCCCCGTGGAACTGAGTGGTTTTGAATCTCATACTGGCTTAGGCGTATCCGCCTTTTACCAACAGCAAAAACTGCTGTTAGGTAACGACAAAATGATGCGTCAATTTGATATCGACATCTCTGCGGTTGAGACTCAAGCCCAGAGCTGGCAAGCCCAAGCCAATACTTTGGTGTATTTCGCCATGGACCAAAAGCTGCAAGCCATATTCGCTATTAATGACCCCATTCGCGATGATTCACTTGAGGCCATTAGCCGCTTTAAGCGCCGTGGTATTCGTGTCGTCATGCTGACCGGTGACAACCCACAAACGGCCGCCGCTGTCGCTAAAAGTGCCAATATAGAAGAGTATTATGCCGAACTAATGCCTGCCGACAAACTCAACTGGCTCAGCCATTTTCAGCAACAACAACTGAAAGTGGCCATGGTAGGAGACGGCATAAACGATGCCCCAGCCTTAGCTCAAGCCGATGTGGGCTTTGCCATTGGCAGTGGGACAGATGTTGCCATTGAAAGTGCCGACATTACTTTGATGAGAAGTTCTTTGCATGGGGTGTCAGACATTATTGATATCAGCCATGCGACGATTAAAAACATCCGCCAAAACCTCTGGGGGGCCTTTGTTTATAATGCCCTCGGTATACCGATTGCGGCAGGGGTGTTATTTCCAATCACAGGTTGGTTACTAAGCCCCATTATTGCAGGTGTTGCCATGTCACTTTCCTCCATCACAGTAGTGAGCAACGCTAACCGCTTACGGCTTTATCAACCCGCTAACCCACAAGCTAGGGTTAAGGAGTAAATTATGTGGATCAATATTTTTGGTGTGCTGTTAATTGTGGCGATTATCTGGTGGTTTTGGGGAAAATAAATCACTTTGCATAATACTAGGCCACTAGATTCAAATGAATCTAGTGGCCTAAATGGTAAGTGAAATCTTAATAGGCTTGATAAAGGCCTATCTTCCCTTGGGAACTAAACTTAACCAAATTAAAACCTCGGTAAGCTTCCCCTTGTAATGCCATACCCGGCGAATACCTTGGCATCGCAGGTACCGCTAAACCCGCTATATCATCAGGCTTTTCAGCCAATAAGCGTACTACCTCTTGGGGTGGCACATGCCCTTCTATCACATAGCCTTGTACCTGTGCCGTATGACAAGACTGCAACTGCATCGGCATACCAGCATCTCGCTTAAGTGATGACCAATCATCGCTATGGTGAATATTAACCTGAAAGCCCTGCTCTTCCATTAATGCGGCCCATTTTACACAGCAACCACAGCTTGGTGACTTATAAATGTCCATCACAGGTTGTGCTAATAAATTAGAGCTCATGAGCGCGAGCGTTGCGACCGCGGCAATATTTTTTATCTTTTTCATCATTACTCCTAGTCTTTATTCTTTATTTTAAGGTTAGTTGTAACCGACTTTGCTCACTTGCCAAAAACAGATAACTGCCCTTAACCTGCCAAGTAAAGGCGAGGGTTTGATCTGGTACTATTATTGACCTACTGGAGCTGCTTGCTAGCCCCAACAGTCCAGCTAATTAACTCATGGACATTAAGTTGTGCTTAATTCTCAGCCAAGGCTTTTATTTGAATATTTCACCTACTTGTCATAAGTATCAAACCGCCTCTCTACTCACGATCAATCTTTAATGCTGCATGAAACTAAAATCACCTTTCATCACATGCCCATCGCCCCCCATAGCCTTCCATTCAACTCGGTAGGTATCCGGCTTAATATTCGGCAAAGCTAATTGAAAGTGTTGTTGTGCAGGAGCTTTACGGTCAAGCTTAAGAGGAATTGGGACACCATTAGAGGCAATAACCTTAAGACTCATCACTCGCATCGGCTGTTTAAAATGTAACTCTATCTTTTCTGCCTGTGCCATCAGCATGGCTCCATCCTTTGGAACAGTCATCGCCATCATTCCATGAGCCAAAGCATTAACAGAGACCATTAAGGCCACAGAGACCATTAACAGTTTAAATTTATTCATAATCTTTTCCTTTAAAGTGAGTTCGATTGAGTTAAAGAGGATTTTTTCCATAGAAAATAGACAACTGGCAAGACTAACAGTGTTAGAACCACCGCACTGACCATGCCACCCACCATAGGCGCGGCAATTCGACTCATTACTTCTGAGCCCGTACCTGTACCGTATAAAATGGGTAATAAACCAATGATAATAGATGCGGCTGTCATCATTACTGGACGCACCCGCATACCAGCACCATGCAATACCGCATGGTAGAGTGTCTCGATTCTTGGTGATAAACCTTTGTCCGCGCATTTTTCTAGGGTTTCATCCCACGCTTGATTTAAATACACCAACATAATGACGCCTATTTCTACTGCCACACCGGCCAAGGCGATAAATCCAACCCCGACGGCAACGGAGAAGTTAAAGCCAGACAAGTACATCAGCCAAATACTGCCAACCATGGCAAATGGCAGAGTGCCCATAATGATGGCCACTTCAGATAAATTACGGAAATTGATGTACAGCAACACTATGATGATCAGTAGGGTAAGAGGCACTACATAGGTCAACTTGGCTTTTGCCCGTTGCATGTATTCGTATTGGCCAGACCAGTTCAATGAGTAGCCCGCAGGCAACTGCACTTGCTCAGCGACAATCTGCTGGGCATTTTCTACATAGCGACCGATATCTACGCCTTCAATGTCCACAAAGGTCCAGCCATTTAGCCGCGCATTCTCACTTTTCAGCCCTGGAGGGCCTTCTTCTACATAGACCTCAGCAATATCTCCTAAGGCTATTCTTAATCCGTTCGGGGTAACGATAGGTAAAAGGCTAAGCTGCTCTGGAGAGTCACGATACTCTTGTGGATAGCGGACATTGACCGGGTATCGCTCCAAGCCCTCAACGGTATTGGTAACATTCATACCCCCGACAGCCGATGAGATAACTTGCTGCACATCTTGAATATTCATGCCATAACGTGAAGCTTTCTGACGATTGATATCCACCTTAACGTAGCGACCACCAGCCACCCGTTCAGAATAAACCGATGCTGTGCCCTCGACGGGCTTAAGGATTTTTTCAAGTTGCTGGCCTATACCTTGGATGACAGTTAAGTCTGGACCAGCAATTTTAATCCCTACCGGAGTTTTAATCCCCGTTGCCAGCATATCGATACGAGTTTTAATGGGCATCACCCAGGCATTAGTAATACCCGGAATCTTCACCATTTCATCCAGCTGCTGTTTGATTTTGTCGCTGGTCATACCTTCTCGCCACTGTGACTGAGGCTTTAACTGGATAAAGGTTTCAATCATGGTCAATGGGGCTGGGTCGGTTGCGGTTTCCGCACGCCCTACTTTACCAAACGCCGTTTCCACCTCTGGAAGCGTCATAATCAGCTTATTCGTTTGTTGCAACACCTGACGTGCTTGGCCGATAGATATACCTGGGTAGGCCGTTGGCATGTACATCAAGTCGCCTTCGTCCAAATTAGGAATAAACTCACTGCCTAATTTATTCAATGGCCACATACCAACGAAAAATACCATTACTGCCAACAACAAGGTGGTTTTGGGGTAATGCAACGCCGCTTTTAAGGCTGGCATATAGACAGCCACCAGAGCACGATTAATCGGATTCTTGTGTTCCGACACAACTTTGCCGCGAACAAAATACCCCATAAGTACGGGCACCAAGGTAATAGCTAGCGCCGCCGATGCTGCCATGGCATAGGTTTTGGTGTAGGCCAGTGGCCCAAACATCCGTCCTTCTTGAGATTCCAAAGTAAATACCGGCACAAAACTCACAGTAATAATCAGCAAGCTAAAGAATAAAGCTGGCCCGACTTCCGTTGCCGCCTTAGTGACAATTTGCCAACGATTCTCCTTGGTCATCTCAACTTTCTCCATATGCTTATGGAGGTTCTCTATCATTACTATGGCGCCATCAATCATGGCACCAATAGCAATGGCTATGCCGCCCAGCGACATGATATTGGCGTTAATACCTTGCCAATGCATAACAATAAAGGCCGTTAAAATACCAACTGGCAAACTGATAATCGCTACTAAAGAAGAACGTACATGAAATAGAAACACCATGCAGACCAGTGCTACCACGAGAAATTCTTCCAGCAGTTTGGTCCATAAATTATTGACGGCACGATCGATCAGTCCTGAGCGGTCGTAAACCGTAACCACTTCCACGCCTTCCGGTAAGCTGGACTTTAAGCTCTCCAGCTTTGCTTTGACACCGGCAATGGTTTGTTGTGCATTTTCGCCAAAGCGCATCACCACAACACCGCCAACCGTTTCACCTTCACCATTCAGTTCCGCTAATCCGCGACGCATTTGCGGACCAATACCCACCTCGGCAACATCTTTAATGGTCAACGGCGTGCCACTGGCACTAACCCCTAGCGGAATCGCCTCAATATCTTCAATGCTTTGAATGTACCCGGAGGCACGTACCATATATTCCGCTTCCGCCATCTCAATGACCGAGGCCCCCACCTCTTGGTTGCCCCTTTTGATGGCATTTTGGATATGACTTAGTGGCATATTGAGTGCACGCAGTTTGTCTGGGCTAACACTGACTTGATATTGTTTCACCATGCCACCGATGGGAGCTACTTCAGAAACTCCCGGTACCGTTTGCAACTCATACTTTAAGAACCAGTCTTGTAACGACCTCAACTGGGCAAGATCAAGGTTGCCTGTCCTATCGATTAAGGCGTACAAATAAACCCAACCGACACCTGTGGCATCTGGACCTAACTGGGCTTTGGCATTACTCGGTAACGAGGGCGCGACCTGACTCAAGTATTCTAAAACACGACTACGGGCCCAATACATATCGGTATTTTCATCAAAAATGACGTAAACATATGAATCGCCAAAAAATGAATAACCACGTACGGTTTGCGCGCCTGGCACCGACAGCATTGCTGTGGTTAAAGGGTAAGTAACCTGATCCTTTACCACCTGTGGCGCTTGGCCTGGGTAGCTGGTCTTAATAATGACTTGCACATCAGACAAATCTGGAATGGCGTCAACCGGGGTGTTTTTTAAGGAATACAGCCCGACCGCCACCAACACCATACTGGCCAACAACACCATAAAGCGATTATGGATAGACCATCGAATAATTGCAGCTATCATGAATTACTCCTGCTCGCCACTAGCGGTTAAATAGTCACTGACCACAAACTCAACACTGCTCTCTCGAGTGATTTCAAGTTGTAAATCTTTACCAACAGGCAGTTCACTTGGCTCCAGCCAATCCGCCAGTGCAAAGTCCATGGTCATCTTCGGCCAACCCCAATCTGCTATCGCTGCATGATCAACATTCAGCACCCGCTTAGTGGCATCAATGTCATTGATTTTCGCTGCTACCCACACCACATCACTGACTGGTGCGGCTGGGTTTGCGTCATCATGTTCTGCCTCCGAAGCAGCCATTGTCATCTGATTATCTGGCATGATATTCATGCGTTTAAAGTCTGAGCTTTTGCTAGATTCGGAATCCAAGAGAAACTGAGCTGAGGTGACCACTTCATCGCCTAATGCCAGTCCTTGTAATATTTCTACATAATCGTCTCCGAAGGCGCCGGTTTGTACGGAGATAGATTTAAAACGCCCTTCTCCTAGCGCCAACACCACGCGATCTTGGACACCACCACGAATCAGTGCGGCTTTTTCAACCAAGAGCTTTGGCTCTGACGACACCGCTTGAATACGCACATGAGCAAACATATCGGGTTTCAATAACTGCTCGCTATTGTCTAAGCGAATGCGTACCTGAAGGGTGCGATTTTTGGCGTTTAAAGTGGGGTAAATAAAATCAACTTTGCTATGAAAGACTCGCCCTGGTAGAAAGTCCATTTTTGCTTCTACCGACTGACCAACCGCAACCAACTGTGATTGTCTTTCAAACACTTCAGCTTCTAGCCACACCTCACTGAGGTCAGCGATCGACATTAGCGTGGTACCGGGCTTGATGTAAAAACCATCCTGAATGCCTAAGTTATCTATCACCCCACTTTGTGAGGCATAAAAACGAATGGTTTGCGACACACGGCGCTTTGACTTAAGGGTTCGAATAAAATCACTGGGCACATGCAAAGCTTTAAGCCTTTCTTCTGTTGCTTTCATCATGCGTTGATCTTTACGATCTAAGGCAAATAAGAACTCTTCTTGTGCATTCACTAACGTGGGTGAATAGAGATCAAACAATGCTTCTCCCTGCGCCACGTAATCACCATTTGATTTCACAAAGCTTTTCTCTACCCAACCTTCTACCCGCGGATGGATATGAGTGATCTTGTCCTTGTTATAGGTTAAATACCCAACTGTACTGATATTAGGCTTAAGTACCCCTTGAAAGACCTCACTGGTTCGTACACCTAAATTGTTCACTACTTCTGGCGAGATTGTCACCGTTCCCGTGCTACTCTTAGCACCGGACTCATTCGCGTAAAAAGGGATGAGATCCATACCCATTGGCGATTTACCCGGTTTGTCTCGTCGATAATTTGGGTCCATTGGTGCTACCCAATACAAGGGTTTTTCCTCAGTGGCTGAGCCGCTAGAATCTGTGTCCACTGTATGTTCAGCCATTTGTCCCGACACAACTGAAGGTAAAAAATGGTAACCAGCAACAGAAAGCACACCACCTAAAATAAACACTCCGATAAAATTCATCACTTTCATTTGCTCACCTCTTCTGCAGTGCTCGCCAATACATAGTTCAATTCAGACAAACGCTTTAAGCGCTCGACTCGGATAGCCAGTAATTCAATTTGGGCATTTAAAATAGCAATGCGCGCCTGAACCACCTCGGTAAAAAAGCCGTCATTACTGGTGTAGGCATTCAGTGTGGTTTGTGCACTTTGCTGATAACTCGGAATGAGTTGGCGCTGGAACAGCTCGACTCGCCCCTGTAATAATTCAATGTCTGAGGTAAGGGTGAGATACTTTGAGCGTAATTCGTTAAGGACTAATTGTTTTTCTGAAACGATAGCCTCAACTTTTAACGCCGCAGCTTTAACCTGTGCGTCTTGATTCCGAGAGGAAAATATTGGCAGGCTGACACTGGCAACCACCGAGGCCAGATCAGCTCGACTATTACCACTTAGGTCATCACCCCGATAGCCATAGCCTAAACTGATGCCCCATTGCGGCTCGTATTGTTGTTCAGCAAGGGCTTTGTCTACTTGTGCGATAGACGATCGCGCCTCTACCATTTGCACCATTGGGTGTTGGCTTAAACGCCTCATTAACACTTCAGAGGATGGCTTCTGCATGGCGGCGGCAGAAAGACTTAAAGACTCAACACTATTAACGTCTAGTCCAATAGGTGTGCTCGCCACTGCGGAGGAGGAGGAGGACTGAATATATTGCGATAGTTTGAATAGCGCACTACGTTTACCCTGTTCTAGCTCTGCTAACCTATGATCGAGCTTGATCAATTCTAATTCAGAGCGCACTAAGTCTTGCTGTTTAGCCGCACCATAGGCTGAGCTATAACTACTTTCCACCACATCATGGAGTTGTTCAAAGAGCTTTTTATTTCTCAATACCAGCTTAATACTTTGCTCATATTGATAAGCCGTTAGCCATAACTTAGACACCTCCATGGTCAAAATGGCTCGGCGATTATCCCGCTCCAGGGGTAACTGATCCCCCTGAACACTGTACTTTTCCGCCATTAATCGCAAAGTATCGCCAGCGGGAAAGTTTTGCGAGATCGAAAAACTCAGTTGCGTCATAGCTTCTTGATTAAAATCAAAGCTATCCGTTGGCATATTTAATAAACCAAGATTGACCTTAGGGTCCGGTAAGGCTGTCGCCCCTTGGCTTAGTGCCCGTAACGCCGTTTCTCGATGCAGACTAGAGTCAAGCCATTTATCTTCGCTAATGGCTTTGCTGATAGCGTCTTGCAGCGTTAATTTAGTGCTATCCGCCACCGCAGGAAGCACTGCAAGGAAAGGTAACACCAATAAATAGCGTAAATAGCCCATTCTGCTCGTCATTGAGCAAGGCTGATCAGCGCTCTGTGAATCACCACAGAGAGCCCAAACATTGTTTTTGGTCATTGTGTTTCATACTCATTTTTAAATTCATAACAACTCAGCGCAAAGTAGCGCGATGAGCGTAAACAGAGAATTTAAGAAATGACTATAGGGGGAAAGTAAGGGGTACTTGGGTGGGCAGAAGTATAACTTTGCGTGGGGAGTAAAGTGTGCACCGCAAAGAAGGTATCAGAGGAATTAATGTAACCTAACAGCAAACCTGAAAAGGCACTACAGTGGCTATCCAAACAGTCTTGATGAGAGTGATCCATTGTCATGGCCGCACAATCAAGCATGTTTTCTGGCTGACATGCGATATCGCCAATGGACATATCATGGTCAGCTTGTGTCATAGTATGAGCAGGCATAGTATGGCCAGACATATTGTTCATACTGTCACTGGCCATCATCATGCTGTTGGTGGTCATTGCCATAGAAAATAAAGCCAGCATAAGCAGCACTAAGCAGACGAAACCACGCCTTCTTAACGACTTATTGATTTTATGCTCTTGATCTACAAACATGAGAATTCTCACTAACAAGTAGCCGGACTATATAAAATAGCAAGCGAGTCTGCAAGGGAATTAAGCTGACAAACAATTAATCTTAACAATCACGGGGTATTCGATACCTGTAAGGAGTGATTCAAATAGAATAATTGATAAAGAGTGGTTTAGATGAAAACAGCCATCAAGCGCTAACACCCTTCCATACACAATTGCCTCAGCATTTATCTAACACTAAGAAGCTTGAGTTTTTTTGTTTGGAATTATGAGAGCTATGATTTTATATATATCTATTCTGCAAATTGAAATCTAAAAATATGTCTTTTAATTTACAGGGAGGAAAATTAGGTGGCATCTCCACCAGCCACACCTCGGCACACAAGGCCACCGCTGTGGCTGCTTCCTTCCGGACCTGACCAAATTCACGGTTTATTGTTGCGAGGGGACCAGCAGAGACACCATAAAGGAGGCCTGTTGACCTTGGGGCGCAATTATACGCAGCCTTTTCGTAAAATCAACCAACTTGCCTCTATTTTTCAAATACTTAAAAAAATCCTCTAATCTTGATCAGCAAACTCTCTCTTCAATAATCAGCTTATATGTTTTCAATGTTAGCATGTAACATTTTAAGTGAGCTTACGGTAAGATACTCGCCATTAATTACATAGACATTCTTCCTGAGAGTAAGGCAACCCAATGAGTTTAAAAGAATACGAAAACCTCCCTAAAGGCGAAAAGCTACCTTTAGACACCATTCTAGCGAATCTAAAAACAGATGATTCAGGACTCATCGCAGCCATAGCTCAGCAACATGATACTGGTGAAGTTTTAATGCTTGCTTATATGAATGAGAAATCGATTCGCGAGACATTAGAAACAGGACAAGTATGTTACTGGTCTCGCTCCCGTCAAACCTACTGGCGTAAAGGGGAAAGCTCTGGACATAGGCAATCTTTAGTCTCTATGTCGTTTGATTGTGATGGGGATTGCATACTGTTAAAAGTCGATCAAAAAGGGCCTGCCTGCCATACCAATCGACGTAATTGCTTCTTCTTTAAAGTCGAAGAAGGTAATGTTGTCATTGCAACAGAGCCAAACAAATAAACGAAAGCACCAAAATGGCGCCTCAATGCTTCACCTTAGCATTATGGTGCCATTCTAGTGCAAACCAGCCAATTCCCTGTACTATTTCGAAAACTTCCCCTCTAAAATACGATCAAATATTGTGCATAGCTTTCAGGTATAAGGTATAAATCAAATGAAAGTTGCAATATGTAAAGACATCAAGCAAGTTTGTAACTCTATGTAAATTAGACGGCATAAATATTGCTAGTTAATTAACTCCTATCACAAACCATCCTCTAGGTTTATATATGATTAACATAACAGTACGCACCAAAATTTTATCTCTCATCGCATTGTTTTCTATCGTTATTGTTGGCATGGGAATCAGCTCTGCTTTTTCTAGTAAATCCGTTTCATCCGAGCTGCAAAATCTTTCTTACCAAAGTTTGCAACTTATGAAAAACCTAGAAAAAAGCCGCCAACTACTACTTCAACAGTCAGTTGAATTTGAACGAGGCTTCTTCCAAGTATCCATTGCTAAATCATTGGGAGGTTATGGTGTTGAGCAAGTGGCCGAGTCTGAAACAAAGTTTAAAACCTACACAGAAGAGCTTTTGGTTAGCATCGAAAATGTTAAGAACATCCTCTCGACTATGCCTGAGAATGCAGGCTTAAATAACTTGTTAGAGCAAATTAACGCCCTTGAAGAACAGCAAGCTGTCTTTCTCGAATCCAGTATAGAAACATACAGCTGGTGGACTAAACTCAAAACCATGCAAGCCAATAAGGCAAGACGCATAGCAGATGAAAGTTTGCTGTCAGTTAATGCCCAAATGGAAACAATCATCACGTCTATAGATGAGTACAACAGCACAGTTGCTAAAAACCAAAGCAATAAACTGGATCAGACTATTTATACAAGCGGCGCCATTGCAGCCGTTCTCATTTTAGTTGGTATTGTTATTAGCTTAGTGATTGTAAACGGTATTTGCGGGCCACTTATTAAAGCAGTGAAAAGAGCAGAAGACATCGCCTCTGGAGAGCTCATAGATTCAAGTACAAACAGTAACCGTAAAGACGAAATAGGCATGCTTGAAGTTGCTATGGATAAGCTCGTTGTTCAACTAAGAAGCATCCTTCATGATGTAGCACAATCTAGCTCTATGCTGACTAATGCGGCTAACGACTTGAATAAAATCACAGATGAATCATCTAAAATGGTTGATCAACAACAAGAAGAGACAAACTTAATCTCCCAAGCAATCCAAGAAATACAAAGCACAGCGGTTCATGTTTCAGAATCAACAGCCGACGCAAGTTTGGCCGCTCATGACGCAGAAACAGCAGCAAATCAAGGCTCTGACATTGTTACGCAAACCATCAACAGCATAGAGGAACTGGCTGCTGAAATTTCTAGCTCGGCAAATACAATCAATGAACTGCAGTCAAACACAAACGAAATCAGTAATATTTTGAATGTGATTCTAGGCATTGCAGAACAAACAAACCTACTGGCTCTGAATGCTGCAATAGAAGCCGCTCGAGCAGGTGAACAAGGAAGAGGCTTTGCGGTTGTAGCGGACGAAGTTCGTCACCTAGCGAAGAACACGCAAGATGCTACACAAGAAATAGAGAAAATGATTCTTGTCTTACAGAACGGAACATCCTCTGCAGTGGCGGCTATGACATCAAGCCACCAGCGCTCTACTGATGCAGTGAATCAAGTAAAACATGAAGAAGAGTCTCTAAGTAATATCAACCAATCAGTCACAAAAATCCGCGACATGAACGACAGAATATCGGCTACAACAGAAGAACAAGCTTCCGTTACAGCCGAAGTGGGACGCAACATCTCGAACATCACAGATATAACGAAAAAAACAACGCAATCAATTCATTCAATCAGCCAATCTGCAGAACAATTAGCGACTTTAGCGTCTCAGTTATCCTCCAAGATCAGCTATTTCAATGTATAAAACTACCGTATAATTTACTCAACATTAACATTGCAAAAGGAAGCCAAATGCTTCCTTTTTTGTGATTAGGAGAAAAGGCATGTGCCGTTGGATGGCCTATCAAGGTGACAGTGTTTACCTTGAATCACTACTTTTTGAACAAGAACATTCTCTAGTGCATCAAAGCCTCAGTGCAAAGAAATCTGAAGTCACCGTGAATGCAGATGGGTTCGGATTAGGTTGGTACGATGAAAGAGAAGAACCAGGCTTGTATCACGAGATACTACCCGCTTGGAGTGACTGCAATTTAAAAAGTTTAGCACGACATATCCGCAGTGGATTATTCTTTGCTCATGTTCGCGCCTCTACAGGGACAGCAACCAACCGTTCAAATTGCCATCCCTTTAGCTATAAAAATTGGTTGTTTATGCATAATGGCCAAATTGGTGAATATGAATCCTTACGCTGGCAACTAGATCGTTTAATTCCGGAATACTTGTATAACGAGCGACGTGGTGCGACCGATTCAGAAGTGATATTTCTACTCATGATTGCGAATGGTTTGGAAACCAATCCAGAGCAAGCAATTACTGACACACTGGCACAAATCCTCAACATCATGAAGAGCAAAAACATCAAAGAAGCGTTTCGATTCACTTCTGTCATTTCTGATGGCACAGACATGATTGCCGTTCGTTTTTCTAGTGATGAGCAATGCCCTAGCCTTTATTGCAAAAAGTTCGATGATCACATAGTAGTCGCCTCTGAGCCTCTTGAGTTTTCAGGTAATGGCTGGGAGTTGGTTCCAGAATCTTGCATGGCAAAAATAAAGAACAGAGATTACCAAATCACCCCTCTTCCAGATCTATTAAAAATGGCGGTCTAAACCGCCATTTTTTTGCTCATAGGAAAGAATAACCTGTATTAGCTCTCTATTTTGGGCGGCTTTTTACTGAGTGTTTTTGGTGTTTTTTCCCAGCGAACTTTAATATCAAACTGCTGACGATCATCTTCATCTGACGCGGTCACTTTTACGTACAAAAGACCTTGAGGCCCTAAAGACAAAGTTCCCTTGTCATCAGAAAACTCTAGCTTCCCTTTCCCTAACCCTTTTGAGATTGCTTTGAGTAAATCCTGAATGTCCGATGGATCTAATAAAGCCTCATGTTTAAATTCGGTTTTCGATTTCATCTCAGTCACTCATATATTTTTTTAAGTTCGTCAGGGCGCATAATTTTAGCAGTTGGATAATCGCAACTCAGGCCAATCACACCTTGCTTCTTGCTAATTAACGTTGCTCCAATACCAAAACCGTCTAGCCCTTCTTGCTGTCTAGAATGCTCATCCAATGTAATGTCAGCTTCAATATGAATTAACCCTTTTTTAACGGTAATTCGCTGACCGTGTTGGCGGTTAACATGACCTTGAACAACAAAATGAATGCCTGCTTTATGAACCGCGTTCACGCCTCTTTCAGTCAAAGGCAAATCGGCATCACGGTATTTGGTTCTAAAGGTGTTGGCGATGGAACTGTAATAAAAGCCGAATAAATCCATGTGCTTCAAATTACGGTGAAATGCTTTATTGGCGTATGAGATTCCGTTTTTCAGTAACAGCTCTCCCATTGCATCATCCAAGCCAGCATGCAGGAACAAAAACGATCCACGTCGCTCGACCAGTTTCATTTTTTTGAAAAACCAATGAAACTCGCCTTTTTTATGCAAAAACAATTTCTCACACTGTAGAGAAGCCGCATACACATGACGTAGAGTTAATCCCGCCGCTTCACAGTGTTTTTCAAAGCTTTTGGTCTTTGAATGCATTTTATGCACTTCACGTTCGATACCTTCTGCCGTCAAAATACCTGCGGCATGATAAGGAAATTCTTTAAACCATTTATCATCGGGAAACAACGCTTTGCGACAAGTGTCTTCATCAGGGATTTTTTTGTCCCATTTAGTGCCATCTAAATATTGATCAAAAACTTCTTTAAAAAGCGGCACGACTTTTTTCCCCATACGGACAAAAAAGTGCTGATTACCTATGTTTTGTTTCTTGCGTTTTAAGGCCAACAATCCCATAAGCAGACGTAAATCGTGGTTTCCTGCCAACAGAGTCACACGAGCATTCAGCTTGTATAAATGCTTAATGCTTCGTAACAAAGAAAGATTACTTGGCCCTTTATCTAAACAATCTCCACCAATAATGATTTCTGCACGGCGACCTTCTTTGGTCAATTTTAAGTGTTGTAAGCCAGGCTTTTTTTGAATCACAACACCAGCAGAAATTAACGACGCTTCAAACGCGTTCGCATCAGCATGAGGATCTGAAATAAAGACAACAGGTCGATTAGGCCATTTTAATTTTCGCTTATTAAACTTCTTAGGCGCTTCTGTCGAGAGTCTCGCTGTCGCATTGTATGACGTGTTATCTTGCGGCCAAGCAGACCACTCAGTAGGCAATCTTGAAATAATCTCAGCATGCTCTTTTCGAGCCGAAATTTTAGGTAATTGCGTTTGCATTATAAAAGCCTCCCATTATGGCGCTATTAATCTGGCACATCTTGAATCTGGCGCTGCTTCCAATCCCCAAAGATCTGACGCGGCACTTGATTCTCGACGAACTCCAAAACCACTGGATGCCCGTAAAACATGCTAAGTTTCTTAATATCATTAAATTGAATCGCATTAAGGTGGCAAGCTGCATGACGAAATGCTGCTCCATGCCCAATAAATAACTTAATGCTTTCCCCTGCTTTTTCTTGCCAAGCAGTGATCTGCTTAGCCACTCTTTCACCCGCTTGATTCAAAGATTCCGCGCCATCAAAAGGCAAACAGTAATAGCTGTCTGATTTCCAATCTTTAGGCGGAACATCAAATCTAGGGTCAAGTGACAACACTCGTTCGATTTCTTCAATCGTCAAGTTAGCGACAGCTCCCACACTTCGTTCGCACAAATCAAATGTACTTTGGATGCTTGGCGGACTTGTAAAAAAATCTTTTAATTCATCGATGTAAATTTCGGCTGTTTGAAAAGCTCGCAACAAGGTAGAAGACGCCACGACAGGCTCAACCGTATGTCCTGTTTCCTTTAACCATTCAGCAAATAATCTGGCCTGACGTCGCACTTCTTCTGCCCCTTCCGCTGTTAAAGGGAAAGGCTGTAACGCGCTTGGCACTTGGCTCAACTGCTCATAAGCACCATGACGAATTAAAGCAAACTTAGCGCTCATAATGCATCCAGATTTTCAATCAGTTCAAAGGCTTTATCAAAATCGATGCCGCCAACAAGACGGAAAACACGTACACCATTTAATGCTGCGCAATAAGCCTCTAAGGACTCACAAGCATGCAAGTCAACAAACAAGCCTGAGTTGTCTTGGTAGAAAGGGCCAGGACGTTTGCGCAAGCCTTCAATCACTTCTGGTTCAAGAGTAAGATCAACCAGCTCTAAGCGTGTTTCATCACTTGAAGAGAAAGACCAATCGAGCATAATTAAGTTAGCTAACTTGCCTGACAAAGCCACCCTGTCTGGGCCATATTCATCTTCAATTTGCACATCGTATTTTTCTTCCAATACCCACAAATCAGATGACGCCATTTCAAGCAGTTGTTGCTGACGATCTTCGGCCAAAATATGACGTAACCGGTTTTGATGCGAATGCAATAAAGTACCAGGATTAACTCTAGGTAACTTAGCGACACCAACGGCTTCAACTGAGTCCCCAATATTGCGCATTAGAATACGATCATTGGTGACAAATTGACGTGTGCTGTCTTCTAGACAGCGTAGCATCAAAGTAGATTTACCGCCGCCAGATCCCGCCGCAATTGCCGTCACGTCACCGTTCACAGAAAAGCCTGACGCATGCCCTAGCAAGCTGCCTTCGCGAAGATGAAGATTGATAAATTGGTTATTAATAAAGTTAATAATTTGCGCCATATTCGCTGAACATGGACCAACAGCCATAGGCTTTTCAACTCGTTGCAATAGAGTCATACCAGTTTTGAATTTCTTGATCCAACGACCGGTAAATACACCCTCGTCAGAAAAAACGTCTAAGTAGCCTTCTTTCTTACCTTGCTTACCTGCTTCTCTTGGCACATCAATCCAAGGAGCTGATTGAGCAATCTCTTCATGCTCAACGGCATAAACATCAACACTGTACTCACCTGTTGAAGGCTGAGTGTAGCTTTTATAATAGGCCTTCAGCTCATCCAAAATGTCTGTATTATTGGTATGAACCCGTACAGTTAAAACACCAAAAAATAACTTAGCTTGGTTTTCACATTGAGCCATGAGTGTATTCAACAGCTTCTCATTCAATGGTTCATTCATCATCAGTTACTTTCCTTCAATGGTTCTTAACACGTAATTGGCATAAGCTTCTGCAGCATCGAGGTTACAGCCATCTAATGCACCTTTAAAACCACCAAACGCCGATACTTCAAATACCACAGGACCTTGGTCTGTTAACGCAATATCAACCGTTGTGAAGCTCATATCGAAACACGCCTGCGCACGTCGCCCAAGCTCAATCAAATCATCGTCAGCTTCGAACAGTTCATAACGCCCGCCACTGTGAATCGTTGTGTTCCACGCATCAGAATTGGCAACGCGAGCATAAGTACAAAAATACTCACCACCGATGAAAACCATACCCAAATCACGGCCGTTTAAATTCAAGGCTTGCTGAATATAAAAAAGCGACTGAGTTTCTTTGTACTCTTCCAACTGAGCACGAACCGATTCGTCACTGTCTTCTTCGCGTAAAAACACCATACCACGCGCCTTGGTTGAATAAAGTGGCTTCAAAATAGCCGAACCAAACTGGCGAACAACATTAAAAGCCAAATCGACCGATTCTGTGACACGCGTTTTCGGCATTGGGATATTTCCCTGTTGCAATGCCAAAGTACCACTCAAGCGGTTAATCAGTTTCCCCATGCTTGCTGTTGGACTAAACACAGGCACGCCAAGAGATTCCAAATGGGACAACATATGAATTCTGTCTTCTGTACTTGGCGCATAAACCTGACTGATTTTTTTCACAATCAGACCGTCTAATTCCGTCAGATCCAAACCGTTGCAATACACTTTATTTGTGTCTAGATGCAGCTCAAAATCGCTCATATCCATAACAGCACGGAACCCTGTTTTGGCTTCTAAACGATCAGCCAACACTTCCGTAGACCATTTACCGGGAACACCTATCACTCCGATTTTCAATCGCTGTTCAGATTTATTCAGCATACAATTCCTTAAATGGAAGTTTGAAATTAAGTTCTTTTTCTGCAGGCAAATCAGCCAAATGTTCTAGTAAATAACGAGCACGTAAATGCATACGCGATGCCAGTTTTTTATCGAATATAAAACGCGTGGAAGTCGCAAATGAACGAGCCAAACCAGCCGCCAGACGCAACTCGAATGTTTCATCACCTTGTCTTTTGGCAAAGCGTCGACCAAATTGATAGATTTGAATAGCACTTTGCATCATCAGTTTTCGAGTCGATCCACTTAATACTTGCAAGCGGTAAATCGACACCATCAGAACCGATATGTCTTGGACATAATCAAAATAAGAAGCGCGATGAAGGTCGATAAAATAGATACGTCGCTCAATTTCATCATAAATGATGTTATCTAAATTGAAGTCGCCATGAATCAAAACTGAAAAAGGTGCGCGCCATCTCGGCTCTTTTTCTTCAACAACTCGAATCAGTTTTTTAAAGCTCGGCGAAACATAGCCGCAAATGCGACGTTCTGGCGTGAAAAAATCTGGGTGAACAGCCATGCTATCTGCGATGCGCTTATCTAATTGCCGCATAAACTTCGCGTCGCAATGCTCTGCTGTCATCGTTGATTTCCAAGAGCGATTTAATGTTTTGAAAAGTGCCGACAAAGCAACATCAAGTGTGTCCTTTTCTTCATTTAAGAAAAGCTTCTCAAAGGTTTTTCCCGCTAAATGCTCTATCAGAAGCGCAGATGATTGACCGTTTTTAGTTGAATGCGCCAATACATCTGGCGCGATATCAGGATCCACCTCACGCCACGTTTTCACGCCTTCCACTTCTTCCGCTAACTTATCGTGATCACCCTCTTTGTAAACCGCAAGAATGCCTTTACCAGATTCATTTTTATGGGATATTGCGGCGATTGCACTGCCTGATCGAGTTAAAGCAAGGCGCTTCACTTTCAAATCATTCAAGCTGTAATTTAAAGAGGATGCGGTGTCTCGTAAGTGATCATAATTCTGCAAACTGACCACTTGACCTAAATCCGCTTTAATCAAAGACTCGCCGACAATAGCAAGCTGCTTAATCGCGCACTTTAAAGCGTAATTCACCAAAATGGAGGACTGTAATTCGGAGTCTTTCAGCGTTTCTTTGGAATCCAATGTCAGTGACTGAATATCATCGTACAAAGCAAGCATTCCCTGTGTGCGACGACCTAATTTAATACCTGTTCGACGCTGAGATTCTCCCAAACCTAGCTTAACAAGGTTCAATGAGCGATCAATACGACGAATTAATTTACGACACAAGGAAGCACTAGGATGCTCATAAGACTGATCTAGAGTGCCTTCATGTACACAATCAAAATAACAATGGGAAATATTGTCTAGCGCATCCGCTAATGATCGAATTGCTTCGATACGAACCACATAAGCTGTACCAGATTTACGGCGTTTGGTGCTATTAGCACATTCGATCTCAATCTTTTCACGTAAGGTTTGTACATAACCACGACGCGCTTGAATACGAGGCAAAATATTTAACGAAGCCGTTTTAAAAAAGAGGTCAGTCAGGTGATAGTGTTTTTCTACTTCATTGACTAGAAAGTAAAGATTCTCTTGGATAGCCAAGGGATGTGATGACATAAAATTATTTACCGTAAGACTATGTACTTACTGTAGCATTTTTCCGTCATTTTGAAAGTTACCGTTCTATGACATTTTCATGAACACAGAACGGCTAAGCTATTGAAATAATTACGCCTGGTTCGACTCTTTGTCACGATAAGAATACGTTGCATCCAAACGTGCTTTAATCCAATCGCCACTTAATATTGGCTCATACTTGGCTGGATTGGCTTTTGTCGCACAAGTTGGCACGCAAGCCACTTCCGTTTCGTAGTCTGGCTCAACAAAGAAAGGGAAAGAATAACGGTGCACGTCTTCGGCAGACGCACGAACTCGGTGCGCGGTTGAAACGTATTCATCATTCGTCCAATGCTGCATTAAGTCACCAATATTCACCACAATGGCATTTTCAATCGGTGTTGCATCAACCCATTCACCTTGTCGATTTTTCACCTGCAAACCACCAATGTCATCTTGTAACAACAAGGTGACACAACCATAGTCCGTGTGTGCTCCCGCGCCATTATCATGATCATTTTGAGGACGTGGTGGATAATGGATCATTCGCAACACAGTCACATGATCTGTGAAACCCTTGGTAAAGAAATTATCTTCAAGAGACAAAGCTTGCGCCATGGCTGTAAGCACTTTATGCGCGACACCAAAAGCTTCCACATAATAATCCTGTAAAACCTCTACCGTTCTAGGGTCGCTAGGGTTTTGGTTCGGCCCATACATACTTGGGTATTTCGCTGCCAAAGGGTGATCTTCCGGAAACTCCAGCGCCATATCGAACGTTTCTTTCCAATCTGCATGACCATTTTCATCAAGCTGTTCTTCACCGATCTTGCCGTAGCCTCGGTGATTTTTGCTTTTTGCAATGTCGATGGCTTCTTTTTCAGCTTGAGGTAAAGCAAAGAAGCGCTTCGCTTCTCGCATCAAGGCTTTCATTAAACTGCTTGGAATGCTGGTGTTTACAAGGTAAAAAAAGCCAATTTCTCGACAAGCTTTGTCTAAAAGTTGGATTTCTTTCTGGCGAATAGAAGGCGTTTCATGAGTTAGTTTTTCTAAATCTATCAATGGAATAGACACAGTGTTCTCCTTTTAAAATCAGGTTCGTGAAGATAGCTTTATCAAGGTCGTGTACTTCGGATTAAAACGTTTTAATCCTTGTTCACCGAAATCCACACAAATCATTTGCTTACCATCTTGCTCCTGCCTTACAACAACGCCTTGACCATATTGATCATGACGCACCTTGTCTCCTGATTTTAAAAGGCTCTCTTCTTCTACACGAGAGCGAAACGCTAGTTTGGGTGATGATAAAACCTTACTTAAATAATGCTGAAAGACACTTCCTTTCGAAGTATCAATTGGCTCAGCATCATTGCAACCATTATGCCAATTTTTATCAATCAATTGAACAACATAGGGCTGAGATTCAAACACAAAACGCGATAAAGACAAGCTTTTTAAATCGGCTCTTGGAATGTCTCCTCGCTTTAAAATCGTGGCTTCATCTTTCGTTGGCGTTTCCAATAAAACCAACTTTTGTCGCGCACGAGTAATGGCCACATAGAATAATCTACGCTCTGACGCCATGGCCTGAGCAGCCTGTTTATCAATACTGCTTAAATCCTCATCATAATAAGGAAAACGCCCTTCCCTTAATCCTGATAAAAGCACCTGATCAAACTCCAGACCTTTAGACTTATGAATCGTCATCAAATGAACACCATGACTCTCATCTACTTGGCGCTCATTAAGCCGAGATAATTGAGACAAAATGCTTTCCGCGTCTCCGCCAACACCTCGAACATAAGCCATAAATGCATCGCAGGTGGCGATTTTCTCTTGTGTCTGGATGTCTTTATTACTGGTGCTTTCGAAGTAACGATAAATACCCAGCTTTTCTAAGGTATGCGCCAAGCCTTGAGCGGGGTCTGAGCGATAAATCGTTAAACTACGTAACCAATCCGCTCGCTCGTAAAGCTTCTTCGCTCGCCAACCGTCATTTGAATCCCCTAAGTTTTCAATAATCTGAGGCAACAAATGTGGAGATTGTTTGGCTTGTTGAATCAGTGTTTTTCGCTGTGCAACAGAACCACCTAAACTAGGAACCGTGAGCAGATATTCAATATCGTCGGCATGAAAAAAGGCACTTGGATTTTCAAGTCCGCCAGCCATCACAGCAAGGTAAGCCATTAACATGCGAATCTGGCGATTTTCCAATAAAGGAGAATCACCATGCAGTTGATACGGAACGCCTTTGTGCATCAATGCCAGTTGAATCGGCACCATATCGCTGTATAAACGCACCAAGACAGCGGTGTCATGGAGGTTTTTTCCTTCTTCCAACCAAGCTTTTAACTCACCAAGCAATGCTTTGCCTATTTTAGGCGCACGAGCAAATGACACTCGTGTTGAAACGCCGGCGCCAATAACTATGGTCTTAGAATCATTTTCACTGATCACGCTCGATGCCATTAAGCCAACCGTATGCCCAAAGCGAAAACTGGTACTCAGAGGATAGTGTTCAACTGCTTCAAAATCCGCATCAAATTGAGTCGCCATAATATCAGGACTAGCGCCACGCCATTCATAAATACATTGCTGCACATCACCCACAATCATCCATTGGCACGGTGTTGGACAAAGCGTTTTTAGCAGCTCATATTGGCAAGGGTTAATGTCCTGAAATTCATCAATCAATAAATAACGAAACTCAGGTACTAAACCTCGAATTTGTATTTTTTGAGGCTCATCTAGTCCCTTTAATAAGTCATAAGGATCGCTTAATAGATCTGCAAAAAATCGTATGTTGTTACGTTTTCGAAGTGCTTCTAACTCATCGTATAACGCAGGAAAAAACTGGCGCTCTTTCGACCAACCTAAAGCATCAAAAACTTCCTTTGGAGTCTTATCTGAAGCTTTCACCTGATCAATAAAAAGCAGTACATCTTCTAGCCAGTCTTTCTCATCTTGAATGGCGACTTTTTCGCCTTTGCGAATAAGTCGCTGTAATGCCTCACGTAGCATTTTGACTAGACTAAAATCGTCTGTAAGCAATTTGGCTGGCGCCAGCCAACCCTGTTGTTCTAGGCGGCGACAAAGCTTCATACCAAACGAATGAAACGTCATTACACTCGGTGAGCGTAAATGCCCCGAATTCATTAAATACTTACTTAGACGTTCAGAGAACTCTTCTTGGGCGCTTTTGTTGAACATAAAAACGCCAATATGAGAAGGGTCAACACCTTGCGCTAAAAGGTGCTCTATTCGTGAAATTAAAGTGGTTGTTTTCCCTGCACCAGCAACAGCGATCACTTTTGCTGGGGTCGTTAAGTCATGTTTTACAACGCGTAGCTGCTCATCGGTCAACGAGGATTGCAGCTCAGATTTGTCCTGTGCTTGAGTCAAAATAATGGAGCCTAATCTTCAAATAAGTGACCGATTTCACGAAAAGCAAGATGTTCTCTACCTGCAATTTTCGCAATAGACTCGCCACAAACGACCAAACGACGCTGTACTCTCGCGAAGAAAACACCATTTGTTCTGGAAACCAGAGGGTAGCTAGATGACTCAACATCGTCATCCATTAAATTTACTACCTCACCAATCACTTCACCTTCTTCCACTTCATCGCCAATGGATTTGTGATAACAAACAATTCCAGCGCAAGGTGCTTTTACCAAATCCATCGCATCAAGAGGATAATATTCCACTTGGCTATCATCAATTTCAGGTTCTTCACCACCAATAACGCCACGCAAAACTAAGTAATCAAACAAAGCAGATGCATCTTGATGAGCAAACTCATTAGAAATATCATTTTCACCGCGCAATTCTAATGTCAGTGAGCGGCTCCCCCAAGGTATTAGATGTGCATAATGGGCTTTCAATTCACGCCAAACACTGACGTTTGTTTCATCAAAAGAAGAAGCGCCTGTATTTAGCTCAGATAGACCGACTTTGGCACCTAATAACGCCAACAAGGGTTTAAAGTAATCTTCAAATTCTTGTGCCACATAAGCATGCATGGAAGCTTCGCCAGAGCAATGTAAATCAATAATCTCATCAGCATCCATCGACAGGGCCAGCAAGGTTTTCTTCATGCCTTGAAGCTCAGTATTTTCAGGCAATAAAGCAAGCTCTTGATGAATTGCACGACGCACCAATGACACATTTTCTAACGTATCACCTTTGATTTCACCCTTAACACGCTTTTCGACTTTGCTGCCTAACTGAGGCCAATTACGGTTAAAATTCCCACCACCATCGGAAAAAGCAAAACGCCCTGGAATATAGCCATGGAAATTTTGAGCTAATCCTATTGGATTCGCCACAGGGACAATGATGACTTCACCTTTAATCAAACCGGCTTCATCCGCTTTTTTCAGCATCTTAATCAATCGATTTAAAACTAAAAAACCAGGCCATTCGTCAGCATGAAGACCGGCTTGAAAATAAACTTTAGGGCGAGCACCCGCTTCACCAAAATGATGCGCTTTTAAGGTTCTTTGAGTGCCTGGTGTTGCGCTAGGTAAGACATGGGAATAAATTTGAGAAGACATAACACTCCGAAAACGATTAAGACCAACTCAGCTTATTTTGAGCTTGCGATATAGTACGCTAAAAAAACACACGAATAAAAAACTTATTAAAAATCATCAAAATACTGTAAGAAATAGAACTATATAGACGTCTAATGTTCTATAGTAAAAGCAAACACAGAAGGAAAAATAATGAAAAGTGCATTAACCTTGGCCTTGTCAGCCATACTCACTGTATCTAGTTTCTCAACCAATGCTGCTTGGCAAGACACTCTTGACGACGCAAAAGGCCAAACCGTCTATTTCAATGCATGGGGCGGAGCAGATAACATTAATGCTTATATTCAGTGGGCCGCCAAACGAATCAAAGATGAATATGACGTCACGTTAAAGCACGTAAAACTGACCGACACTTCCGATGCCGTAAGTCGAGTATTAGCGGAAAAAGCCGCCAACAAACACAATAAAGGCTCGGTCGATTTAATCTGGATTAATGGCGAAAACTTTCGCGCCATGAAAGACAACGACCTGCTGTTTGGTCCTTTTAGCCAAACATTACCCAACTATTCAGCATTCGTAGATGAAAACGCTCGCCAAAGTTTAACGCAAGATTTCGGCACCCCAGTAGATGGCATGGAATCCCCTTGGGGCATGGCACAAATCGTTTTTATATATGATACAGAAACACTTAAAAACCCACCAAAATCCATGCAGCAGCTTTTAGCCTATGCCAAAGCCAATCCTGGCCGTATTACCTACCCAGAGCCGCCTCAATATTTAGGCGTGACATTTCTAAAACAAGCGCTATACGAAACCAGCATTAACAAAAAGGTTCTTTCCCAACCCGTCAGTACAGTTGATTTCAACGGGATTACAGAGCCTTTGTGGGCCTATCTTGATGAGCTTCATAAGGTAGCATGGCGTGGCGGTCAGAATTTCCCATCCAGTGCCGAAGAAATGATGCGCTTAGTCGATGATCAAGAAATTGATATCGCGATCAACTTCGATATTTCTGGAGCGTCCGTACAAATTGATCAAGGCAATTTACCTGACACGGTTCGCACCTACGTATTTGAAAATGGCACCATTGGTAATACTCATTTCTTGGCGATCCCTTACAACAGTGGGGTAAAATCAGGCGCACAAGTGGTTGCCAACTTTTTCCTATCTCCTGAAGCACAGATTTACAAACAAACTCCAACGGTTTGGGGCGATTTAAGCGTGTTGTCTTATGATAAATTGTCCGCAGAAGATCAGGCAAAATTTGATAATCTACCAAGGGGTATTGCTACACTAAGCATCGAAGAACTTGGCGACACACTCCCAGAACCTCATAGTAGCTGGGTAGAAGCGCTCGAAAAAGAATGGCGTAAACGCTACGCTAAGTAATCTTTCACAAAGTAGAGTGGCGATTTAAAACCACTCTACTTTGAAAAATAAATTTCGTTTTAAACGCAAACTATTAAGATCAAAAATGCCACTCAAACACACCAAATGGATTACTGTTTTTATTGCCTTATTTCTGGTCTTACCCATTTTTATGGGACTGATTGGCACCTTGTTACCCGCTTTTCAGTTTTTTCCACCATTAGGCGAATACACATTTTCTCTTGATCCGTGGCGAAATATGCTTTCACAAGGTGAGTTTTATGCCAGTTTAAAACTCACCTTAATATCAGGTATTGGCGGACCTCTACTGTCTCTCTGGTTGGCTTTATCATTATTAGCTTGGGGCTACCAACGTCCCTTCTTTAAAAAAATAGAAACACTTTTATCCCCTATCCTTGCTATTCCCCATGCCGCCATTGCCATTGGCTTATTATTTTTACTCAGCCCATCAGGTTGGCTAATACGCCTCTTTAGTCCTTGGCTCACAGGGTTTGAAAGACCACCAAATTGGATCACAGTTCAAGACCCTTACTCTTTATCTCTCGTGTTCGCTCTGGTCATCAAAGAAATGCCTTATTTGCTGTTTGTGATGATGGCAGCTATGAAAAGCATTCAAGCCAGAGAAACAATACAAGCCTGCCAAGCTTTAGGTTACGGGCGCCTCACTTTATGGCGCAAAGTGCTAATACCGCAACTTTACCCCATTATTCGTTTACCTATATTTATTGTGGTTGCCTTTAGTTTAACCGTAGTGGATTTGGCTTTAGTGATTGGGCCAAATACTCCTTCTACCTTAGCGGTGACACTTTACCGTTGGTTCAATGATCCCGATTTATCCATGCGCCTTATGGGCAGCGCGGGCGCTGTGTTACTTATGCTGGTGATTGTGTTCACTCTGGCAGGCTGGGAAATCATGCATAAATTACTCAGCCATCTCACCCGTTATGAACGCAGTAATGGAAGACGCTGTGGCTTCTCAGACAATTTACTTGGCAGCGGAGTGGTACTTGGTTCAATCACACTATTGAGTGCATTTTCCGCTTTGCTTCTTTTACCATTATGGTCCGTTGCAAAGCGCTGGCGCTTCCCTGATGCACTACCATCCACATGGACATGGGATAACATTGAGCGAGCCGCTCCACTTTTGCTCGAACTAACCAGTAATACACTTATCATTGCAGTAATCGCCACATTCATTGCCAGTGTCTTTAGTCTTGTTATGCTAGAAATTAAACGCTTAAGCTCGGCAAAATCTGCAACACCTTCTGAATATCACGCCTTTGACTGGCTCATTTATGTGCCCATATTACTGCCGCAAATAGGCTTTTTGTTTGGACTCCATGTTTTACTGATTTACCTCGACTTAAATGGCAGCTTATGCGCCATCATCGCCTTGCACCTCATGTATGTTTTACCTTATGTCTATCTCACATTAAAAGGGCCTTATTTAGCCTATAATGAGCAATATCTACAGCAGGCGAATCGTCTGAATTATCACCCATGGCGACATTATGTAACCATAAAACTGGCCATGCTAAGACCTGCACTATTCACCGCATTTGCCATGGGTTTTTCGGTCAGTATCGCTCAATATCTGCCCACTCTGATTGCTGGCGAAGGACGACACAGTACACTAACGACAGAAGCCGTCGCGCTTGCGGCCTCTGGAGATCGTAAAAAAGTCGGCAGCATGGCCCTTTTACAAGCCCTATTCCCTGTTATCGTATTTTGGTTTGCGCAGGTCATCCCTTCTCGATGGACCAAATGGCGACTAACCATAAAATGCTTTTTTAGTAAGGATAAAAAATGCTCAGCGTAAACGCTTTTACTCTATCCACAAAAAACAAAGTACTCATTAAAGACTTGAGTTTCACCATTGAAAACGGTCAAGTACTATCGCTAATGGGACCAAGTGGTATTGGTAAATCGAGCTTATTACACTATCTAAGTGGCACACTGTCGCCAACATTAACCGCCACAGGTGACGTACATTTAGACAGCAAGACATTGCATAACCAAAGTATACAAGCGCGTAAAGTCGGCTTATTACAGCAAATGCCGCTGCTTTTTCCTCATATGAGCATTCTGGAAAACTTACTGTTTGCCATCCCTCCAGAAATCAAAAAGCAAGAGCGACAAGAATTGGCCTACCAAGCGCTGGAAAAGCTGAACATGCCAGATAAAGCCCATTCATTACCTAAGCAACTCTCTGGCGGACAACAAGCCCGAGTTGCTCTATTACGAACCCTATTAGCCAAGCCTGACTTTTTACTGTTAGACGAGCCTTTTAGTAAACTTGATCCAGCATTAAGACGAGATGTGAGAGCCTTTGTTCTCAGCGAGATAAGACACGCGAACATTCCAGCTCTACTGGTAACTCACGACGCCGAAGACGCCAAAGCCGTGGAAGGGAAATGTTTGGAAATAGAAGCCGCAATTTAACTCCCAGCACACCGATATAAGCAATCAAAACAGCTTATTAAAACCTTATCTCATATGATGCTTTAATAGACTAAAGCCAAAAAGCCCTGACAACATAAGCTATCAGGGCTTCTCTTAGGTATAAGCTTAACGCCCTTGTGGGACTCTTACATGCGTACCTGCCATAAGAGCCCCACACGCGAATCATTTTGATATTTAGAGTTCTGAAACGAAAAAGCCCTGATAGAGTTAACTATCAGGGCTTCTCTTTATTTAAATCTTGATAACGACCTACTCTCACATGGGATCTCCCACACTACCATCGGCGATGACGCTTTTCACTTCTGAGTTCGGGATGGGATCAGGTGGTTCAACGCCTCTATGATCATCAAGAAAACTGGTTTGTTCCGTTAGAAATTGTCTAATGGAATCAATTTTCTACTAGCCAATATTCAGGCTAGATTTAATTATAAGCTTGACGACGACCTACTCTCACATGGGATCTCCCACACTACCATCGGCGATGGCGCTTTTCACTTCTGAGTTCGGGATGGGATCAGGTGGTTCAACGCCTCTATGATCGTCAAGCAATTCGGTTGCGTTTTCACGCGAATACGTTGCTTGGATCTTTAACAATTCATTTTGAAATAACGTTTATCAAGGTTAAACCGATTTGACCTCCAAGGATGGAGGAAATACTGAAAATTGTCTGGAACAATTTCAGTACTCTTTATCGTAATATGTGTAAAAACCACTTTGGTGTTATATGGTCAAGCCTCACGAGCAATTAGTATTGGTTAGCTCAATGCCTCACAGCACTTACACACCCAACCTATCAACGTCCTAGTCTCGAACGGCTCTTTAGGGGAC
>NZ_JBLIXK010000011.1:0-116954 GCF_047525555.1 Marinomonas algae
GAGTCGGTAGAAAGTTATAATAAGAGTCGGCCACATATGGCCTTAAAATACAAAACGCCCGATGAGGTTCATCGAGCGTTTTAGAACCTGAATAAGTGTCAACCTATATCAGGACTAGTCAGAATCAACTCGATTTCTTGCCTGTTTCTTTATCAACAAAGTTAGCTTGAATCCGTTGGTTTAAAAAATCTGCGGCACTGATAGGTTCATAATGCTTGTCTGGGCCTTGAATGATTTGCTCTTTATTAGCTTGGCAGAAAAAGGCGATAGAGTGGCGGCTACCACAATACTCATCGACTCTTGGCAGGCGAACTCTATGTAAGTTAGAGATGAGTTTGTCATCGCTCCAGCGCATAAGCATGTCACCGATATTACACGTAATGACGTTCGGTAACGGCGGAATATTCGTCCAGCGTTTTGTCTCTGCCTCGGCGCCAGGACACACCTGTAAACCACCATGACCTTCATGCTGGAAAAGTAGTGTTAAGCAGTCGAAATCCGTATGAGCACCAGCTCGCCAAATATTGCCTTGTTCTGTTACACCTTCTGTAGGGAAATAGTGCAATAAACGTAAGGTACTTTGGTAATCTTCTTGGCTTGGATCGTGAGCCTTGGTGAAGAAGTCTCGATCAAAACCGAGCTTGTCCGCAAAGCATGAGAGTACCTTCATTCCTACTTCCCAACATTGTTTTTCAAAACGCAAACTATTGGCTTGGAAATCTGGCAATTCTTCTTCGCTGGGCCACAAATTGTCCATGTGGTATTGGGTTATTTGGTAAGACTCTTTTTCGTCTTTTGTGCCTGTTGAAGGGCGAATTTGGCTGCGACTTTCCCATCCAGCATTCACCCCTTTAGGTCTTGGATATTGAGCCTTTATTGCTTCTGGTAGATTGAAAAAACGATCGGATTCCGCGAAAGCGGCTGCAATGTCTTTGCTAGAAATACCATGATTAGAAAGTTGGAAGAAACCAATCTCTGTGGCGGCGAGCCAAAGTTGCTCGGTGATTTCTGCTCGACGGTTTTCAAAGTCGCTCATATCGATGACACGAACCTCACGGTCATCTGCGTCTTCACCTGCGCCACCAAAAGTGGCTTCTCTTTGCAGCTCTTTAAGCTGAGCTTCTGTGGATTGATTTTCTGTTAAACGAGTAGTATTTGTCATTGCTCCCTCCAATTATGAAGTTTGATGGAGCAATGACCTGGCAATGCCTGACTGCTTCTACTCCAGTACATTTTAATGATAAGACTTTACCAAAAGTCTTTGTGTAACTCCGCCGCTTCTTCTTCAAGACAAGGGCCGATGACTTCGACTTTCCGTTGGCCTGAGTCAAATACCGCGCGACAAGGTAAATCCAGTGTTGGGTTTTCTGGATGATTCCCCGTGATTTCTTTAAGGCTTGCTTCACTAAGTCCGTAAACTAAACGTCCCAATCCCGCCCAATAAGCCGAGCCTGCACACATAGCACAAGGTTCTGCCGAAACGTACATGGTGCATTTGGCAAGAAAATCAGGACGATGAGCTTTACTGGCGCGTGTCATAAGAATACGTTCAGCGTGTCCTGTCATGTCTAAATCAGGTAAATAACCATTTACTTGCGACATAAGCACATTTTCTTGATCGTCCACCAAAATAGCAGCGAAAGGGTGAATGCCTTGTTGTTTAGCTTCGTCCGCCAGAGCAAAGCTCTGACGGAGAAATTTTGCGTCTTTTTCGTTTAAACTCATGATATTGCCTGTTATTTTTTCTTAGGTAGGCTCCAAGGGAAGAGCCACATTTGAATCCACTGAACCGATTTGAATAAAAGCAAACTGATTACAGATAAGAAGATTAAGCCTGCGAAAGCTTGTGGAATCTTAAAGAAAGAGGTGGAGAACTGGATGAAATACCCCAAACCTTCTTCAGCTGCCACGAATTCGGCTACAACCGCACCAATAATTGCCAAAGTGATGGAAACACGCAAACCGCTGAAAATGTGCGGAATCGCATACGGAATACGAATTTGCCAAGTTTCACGATAACGTGGAGCACGTAAAGATTGGCTTAGCTCAACCATTTCTGGTGGCGTTTCTAACATGCCTGTTGTGGTGGAAACCACCAATGGGAAGAAGGTGATTAAGCAAGTAATCAAAACTCGAGAAGGATCATCCGTGCCAAGCAACACAATAATCAAAGGTGCAACTGCAACCACAGGCGTTGATTGGATCACAATCAAGGCAGGGTAGAGGATTCGATTCATCAACTCAGAGCGCATCATGCCGATGGACAAAGGCAAAGCAATGGCGATAGATAAAGCAAACCCCATTAATGCCACACGAAGCGTTGCCCAAAGGTGCGTCATCCAACGGGAAAATTCCACATTGAAAAAAGCCGTCACAATGGCGGAAGGGGAAGGCAAAATGTAATTAGGCACTTTGCCAACCACGCAGATGATTTCCCATAGGATAACCAAGCCGATGAAAAACAAGGCAGGTGCAAAACGGTTTACCTGATATTTTAACCAAGACTTAAGCGGGAGTGTTTGGTTCATAAATATATCCTCGGATTAAATCAGTTAATTCAGCAAAACGTGTTGAGTTAATGGTTTGCTGTGAACGCGGACGGGGTAAATCAACCTCAATCAAATCCAGAACCGTACCAGGGCGTTTGCTCATAACCAAAATGCGGTCAGACAAAAGAACGGCTTCAGTAATGGAGTGAGTGATAAAGAGCACGGTTTTTGGCTGAGATTTCCAGATGTCCAACAAATCAAAACCAATTTGCTCTCGGGTCAACGCGTCCAATGCAGAGAAAGGCTCATCCATTAATAGAATGTCTGGGTTCAATAGCAAAGCGCGAACGATACCAACACGTTGCTGCATGCCGCCTGATAGCTCGTCTGGCATCTTGTCTGCGAATTGCGTTAAACCTGCCATTGCAAGGAGCTCGTTGGCTCTTCTTTCGTCCGAGGCGCTGTAGCTGCCATATTTATGTTTGAGTGGGAAAAGGACGTTTTTGCGTACGGTTAGCCAAGGCAGAAGGTTCGCTTTTTGAAACACAATGCCCACGTCATCACGAGGTTCAGTAACAGGACGATTGAAAACCGACACTTCTCCATGAGAAGGAATTAACAAGCCTGCAACCATGCGTAATAGAGTGGATTTACCACAACCAGAAGGCCCAACCACAGAGACAAATTCATGTCTGTGAATATCAAGATCAATATTTTGCACAGCCATTGCCGCATCAGGGCGTGGGTCATATTTGTGACCCACGCCTTTCATGCTGACATAAGCTGCACCTGTTGAGCTTTCGCTCTCAAGAGGCTTATTGTCCATCTGAATTACTCCGGAGTGAAGGCTGTGTTTACAGTAGTTTGAGGGTCTAGTGATGTCTCAGATAGACCATTTGCTTCAGCAACGTATTCCCATGTTTGCTGAATGCGCGCTGGATCGAATTTGCCCACGCCATCTTTCTCAGTCACGTCGTTATAAACCAAGTTGGTGATGCTTTTCAGCTGAGCGGCAACAATATCAGCATCTACTTCTGGAACCATTTCGTGAAGGTCGATACCGGCTTTTTCTGGGTACTTGTAAGAGAATTCAATTGATTTAGCGAATGCTTTGATGAAGCGTTTTGCCACATCAGGGCGTTCTTCTAGGAACTTCTCAGAGGCTAATAGAGACGAGCTGTAAAGTGATAGACCAGAGTTTGACCAAGGTATTTCGATGATTTCTTTGCCTGCACCAGCGGCTTGAGACTCAAACAAAGCCGTGTTTGTTACCCATGCGATGATGGCATCTGCGTTGCCTGTGATCATCATTGGAGACAATGCACCTGGATCAGATTTCACAAGTTGAATGTCATCTTCAGCCAAACCATTTTGTTTTAACACCAAAGGTAAGAAAGCATTAGAAGAGGTGAAAGGCGATGTCGCTACTTTTTTTCCTTTCAAATCTGTAATGGAGCTGATGCCGCTGTCTTTTAATACGAAAAATGCGTGAGGAGCTTGAGTAAAGTAAGGAAGAACCGCCACGACAGGCACATTGTCTTGTGCTTTTGCTGCCATTAACGCGCCAATGTCTGAGCTGCCTATGTCAGACTGGCCTGTTGCCATTTTTGTTAATGCATCGGTAGAACCACGACCGCTGGCAATTTTTACTTCCAAATCTTCATCGGCAAAAAAGCCTTGTTGGATACCGACATAAACAGGAGCTTTGTCGCCACCAGGTAACCAATCTAATTGAAATGTCACCTTATCTGCAGCCATGGCAGAGGCACTTGCAACTAAGCCTGCTAATAAAGAAAGACGAAGAGTGGTTTTCATTGCTGCTTTCATAAAAAGTCTCCAACAGAGTGAGGGGGTTTAGAATCTTTTGTTTCAGTCTAATTGTATTTAGCAACATTTGTTCCAGTTTTTGTAAGTTTAATAAAAACAATAGCTTATCAAAGCTCATGTAATATTGTGGCGCTTTTTTATCTGGTGTTGAACTGTTTTGGTGCAACTAAAATGGTCGATATGAAACAAAAGGTGCATGAAAATGAGACGGGCGTTTCATGGTGAAAACGTTGGAAACAAAAAAGGAGTCGTCAGACTCCTTTTCTTAATTAGGCTCTCTCGCTGTAAGCTTGGGCTTGATGTGAAATTCTGTTTATTGCTTAAACTGGATCATCATCGTAAGTGCGCGTTCGCCATGTTTGATAAGCAGACTTATCATCGCTGCAGGCTTCTAATGTAAGCGTTTTTATTTGATGCTGAGAGGTGCC
Organism: Marinomonas algae; assembly: GCF_047525555.1. Taxonomy (NCBI): domain Bacteria; kingdom Pseudomonadati; phylum Pseudomonadota; class Gammaproteobacteria; order Oceanospirillales; family Oceanospirillaceae; genus Marinomonas; species Marinomonas algae. The sequence continues at coordinate 4,745 of NZ_JBLIXK010000011.1, forward strand.
ACCACGACCAAAGCGTGTTTCTTCTCCTGCTGTTAGACATAAATCAGGTGCCGCAACTGGGCTAATCTTACCTGAGTCCGAAAACGAAATAGATTGCAGTTCGCTGTTGTTACAAGTTGCGAGACCTAACTTTGCTCCTGCTTCTAAAACCGTTAGCGTCGCACAAACATCGTAATTCGGCATATAGAGTTGATTGTCTGAAAGGTGACTTTTTTCAAAAATCTGATCTTCGCCTAGCTCGCCGCGATAGCTATAACAGGTGTGAGTCTGTAAACCTTTGGAAATATCTATGTTGCGATTGCCGCCAGCCACATCAAAGCAGTAACCATTCAAAATGCCATTTAGTTGATCGACCAATGTAATCTCTACTTTTTCAGCGGAAGCTTGTGAGACTTGAAATGTCAGTAGAAAGGTGAGTGTAGACAGCAAAAAAGACTTTTTCATTGCGTTATCCTTATCGGTTTTTATAAGCGGGTATCCTTTCATTCACTTAGGTTTTTTTCAATTATGAAGGTGATAATTTACCTTTTTTTACGGTTAAGCAATAAAAGGCAAAACGTGATGAACTTGAATGTTTTTTTGCTTAGGCTCATGCCAACCTTTGCTAAGAAATAATTGAATCCGTATAAATCGACAACGTTTCTAAATCATTTAATAGGCAAATAAATATCAGCGAGCAATTCGTGTTCATCGACCTCATAAATGGTATTGATATAATGAAAAAATAAAGGGAAATCTCGACATTCTGCATTATTTTGCACCAGCCATGTGGAATACAAATAATGAATACCATTTCTAATGTTTTTAAAACTGCCGGAGTGACGAAAGACAGCACAACGGCCAGCGGGGATGGTTTTAGCGAGTATTCCATGGGGATTTTTAGGAACGTCTTCTTTAATCGAACTGCAAAAATCGAAACGGAAATCATCGGGATTCGCTTTTTTAGGATCAGCGTACACAAGCCCGAAACTTCGTGTTGTATTAGCTGGGAAAAGCTTGCTTTCGGTACGCCAATGCATGAATTTTTGAGAGGTTTCATACATTAACTCAGGGGATCCATGGTGTTCTAAAACAGCGACTTTGGTTTCTTCAAAATCCACTATTCTTACTTCTGGCTGCTCAGCTTTTTTGACCGATAAGGATTCAGACCTTTCGTGCCATTCAATCCACTGAGGCGCTTTTCTAAAAGTGGAGGGCGTTTGGCCAAATTCACGCTTAAAAGCTCGTGAAAAAGCTTCGGCACTTTCAAAACCTGCTTCATAGGCGATATCAATAATCTTCATGTTGCCTTTTAACATGAGTCGAAAAGAGGCTCGTCGAAGACGAGATATTTGAATAAATTTGGCCAAACTAATGCCGGTACGCGTCGAAAAAATACGATGGAAGTGATATTTAGAAAAGCCTGATACGTCACTTAGGCTATCTAAAGATAGCTCTTCATCAAGGTTTTGATTGATGTAATTACAGACTCTTGAAATACTTTTATCGTAGTGACTCATAGAGTTTATTTTGCTTTTCACCATCATTTAAAAAACAATCCAAACGGATTTCCTTCTTGTTTTTTACGCTGATACAAAACACCAAAAGTCAGTAAGAGTGCTAGTATTTCAGAGCTTGGCCCTGCTAACCAAATTCCTAATTCAGAAATGAAAAAGGGTAAAATAAAGACAAGCGGTAAAGTAAACATATAAAGTTTTGCCAGTCGGAGAATAGCCGCACGTTTTGCATCACCCATGGCTTGGAATACTACGCCGACCATCATCAGTGGACCTAATAAAAAGAAGGCCAATGTCATCAAAGGTAATACCTGACTGACTTTTTGAATGACAGCAAGATCATCAACAAAAAGCCCACCTAATTGGTTTTTAAACACAAAGATAATTAACTGGAAAAAGAGACAATAAAATAACGCCATGATCATGGCGATTTTAATAGCGCTGTTTGAACGCTGCCACTCTTTGGCGCCAATGTTATTCCCTAAGATGGTTTGAAACGCCATGCTTAAACCAATTAAAGGGAGAAAAATAAAGGTGTTTAATCGAGTAACAATGCCGTACGCAGCTACTGTTGTTTCATAGTTTTCAACACTCCATACTTGTAGGTTATATAAGATGGCCGCAGACATTAAGGCAACGCCAACATAGGTTAGACTTGATGGTGCGCCTAGTGCCAAGAAATTTCCCCAGTGTTGCCGGCGAGTTGTAAAACGCATGATAGAGATATTTAAGCCATTGTCTTGAGAAGAGCCTTGAGCACGGTTTTGAAAGCGACGAAAGAGATACACAGCTAACAAAGAAAGCGCTTGAGCCAACAAGGTGCCGTAAACCGACCCTACAACACCCAAACCAAACTGAGCGATAAACAGATAATTAAAAACAATATTAAGCCCGACAGACAGTAAAGGAATGACAGCCATAAAGGTCATTTTTCCTTCGCATCGTAATGTATCGCTGTTCACAGTCAGAATAAAAAGCAAAGGTGAGAACAGAATCATCAATGATAAATAGGCGTAGCTCATCTCGGAAAGGCTCTCAGAGCCATTATTCACAAATGAAACCAGCTGCTCACCACCCAGCATGAAAAGCACAATTAAGAACACACAGACTAGAAGGGACAAAGTAATCGCTTGAGCAAAAGCGTCTCGTGCTTCCTCTATTTTGTTCGCCCCGAGCAGTCTTGCCATCACACTGGAAAATCCCATAGACACTAAACTTGACAGCGCCACAAGAATCATAAAAGCAGGAAACACAGACGTTACAGCGGTTAACGCAAAAGCACCAACGTATTCACCGAGAAAATAAGCATCCACCAGAGAAAACGAACCATTCACCAACATCATCAAAATAATGGGGGAAGCGGTTTTTAGAAAGACTGAAGGTAAAGATCCGGTAAGAAACATATTGTTAGAAGGTGTGGTCATCTTTTCTTCCTGATTTAGGCTGCTTATTTAATGGGTAAATAAATATCGGTCAGCAATTCATGTTCATTCACATCATGAATAAAATTTAAAAACTGAAAGAATACAGGAAAATCACGGCACTCAAGATTTTCAAAATCCGTTTTGGGTAACCATTCCTTGTATAAATAGTTGATACTTTCAGTCAAATAATCATAGCTTCCTGTATGGCGGAGAACAGCGCAGCGTCCTGCCGGAATAACTTTTGTTTTGATGCCATAGGAATTATGTGGCACATCTTCTTTTACTGTTCCACAAAAGTCGAAATAAAAGTCTTGCTCTTCTACCTCATTAGGGTTGGCGTAAGGAATGCCAAAACTGAGGCTCGTTTTGACTGGAGAAAGTTTACTCATTTCACGCCACATCATGAATTTTCTCGATGACTCATAATATAAATCAAGTGAACCATGGTGTTCGAATGCAGCCACTTTTGTGTTTGGGAAATCAACGATTTTTACGTCTATGTTGTCGTCTTTTTGAGGGGCGAGAGTTTGTGATCTAATGTGCCATTCACGCCACTTCGGTGCTTTTCTGAATTGAGATGGTGTTTGTCCAAATTCACGTTTAAAAGCTCTAGAGAAGGCTTCTGAGCTTTCAAATCCAGCTTCTAAACTGATATCGATGATTTTTAAATTCGTCTTGAAAACCAATCTAAAAGAGGCGCGTTTAAGACGAGAAATACGAATGTATCGAATCACACTAAAACCTGTATAAGACGAAAAAATACGATGGAAATGAAATTTAGAAAAGCCAGATACCTCGCTCAAAATATCTAACGACAATTCTTCATCAAGATTCTGATTGATGTAATCGCATACCCTTGTAATATTTTGTTCGTAGTTGACCATCTAGCTTATTTTGCCCGTTTTGTTTAAATATTATGTTTTCATATATTGGCAGAAAAAATAGGAGACAACTTGATTTAGATTGCTTTTGTTGGGTAGCCCAACGAAAGAATGGTATCAAATACTTGCTCACTGCGTTTGAGGGTGTCTTAGCTTATATTTGGGGCATTGTTGTGTGGTTATCTTTTTAGCGAAAAATTCAGTTAAAAAGGCGAATTTAACGTTTATTTTCTCTAGTAAAATAATGACAGAAAAGCTCATAAAATCGAGTGATGTGGACGGGCTTCTTTCCTTGATATTGGTGTAGAAAATAAAATTGCCATGTTTTCCCTCTGATGTTTGGTAATACTCTGATCAGTTGCTGATTGGCTAAATGTGGTTGTGCTAAGAATTCAGGATAGAAGGCTATCCCCATGTCATTTAGAGTCATTTCCAATACTGTCTGCAATGTATTTACTTTTGCGCAATGATGGACAGAAACCGCGTGTTTGTTCTGCTGTTCATCGAATAGGTTTATAACATCATGTTGCCAAGGTGTGGCGATAAAATTGTGTTGCGTTAATTCATCTATATTGGCAGGTTGTCCTTGTTGTTTAATATAGCGAGGGGAAGCACATAGCACTTCGGGTACGTCTCCTATAGGTAAGGCTCGATAGTTAGTGTTTTTGATGTTTCCACCGAAAATAGCCGCGTCTAAATTGTTTTCAATCAAGTCCCGCCAGCGTCCTGTTACTATCAATTTAGGAACAATTTTAGGGAACTCTAAACTTAATTGTTTTAAAGCTGGAACCACAATGTTTTTTTCAAAAAATGGCGGAACAGAGACATTGAAATGACCGCTTGGCTGTTCTTTTGCACTATCAAGCTCAGTTAACGTTAGACCTAACTGTTCACTTAGTAATTCACTTCTTGCTAGTAACGTCTCACCTACAGCTGTTAAAACCACACCACGAGTGTTTCTTACAAGCAACTGTTGTCCTGTTGCCTCTTCTAGTCGTTTGATTTGTTGGCTTATAGCGGACTTGCTTAAACCTAGCTGTTTGGCTGCCGCCGTAAAAGAGCGTTTTTTTGCGACTTCAACAAAGATTAAAAGCAAAGGGGCTAATTTCACACTGTTCATATTATTAAACAATCCGTTAAATTTTTGGTTATTGTTTAGTCTTTATCGCAGCACTATTCTGTGTCAACTAATTTAATAAAAGAGGAAATGAAAATGACCAGTTTAGTTATTGTGGATTTAACACCGATTAATAAAGAAAAAATGGCGGAGTACAGTGCTCAAGCAGCAGAGACATTAAAACCTTTTGCTGGCCATTTTATTGCCAAAGGTGCGTTTGATGTATTGCATGGTGACACGGCCCATTCGGTGAAAGCCATTATCCAATTTCCAGATCAAAAAAGTGCTAAAGATTGGTATAACAGTGACGCTTATCAAGCCATTCTTCCATTACGAGATGAAGGCATGAGTAGTCAATTTCATCTGATTGAGTTACTGGCTTAGTGGCCTAATTTGGGATCTTTATAAAAGCGGATACTGTTGATGTTATCCGCTTTTTTCTTTTGAGGTTGATGATCCTGTTAAAAAGCTGAAAATAGGGAATAGGTTAGTGCTATGATAGATAAAACAAGAATATAACCTTTCTGAATTGAGGCATTCTGCCCATGTTGTACCTAAACAAATTGTTATCTGTATTTGATTTTTCTTCCCTAAAACACATTCAATATCGTCATTACTTTTTTGCTTCTTGGTTTTCTACGCTTGCCGTTTGGATGGGACGATTCATGTTCGGTTGGTTGGTGTGGGAGCAAACGGAATCCTTTTTCTGGGTGGGAATTATTAGCTCGGCGTTGTTGATTCCAACCTTGATCATCACGCCATTTTTTGGGGTTGTGTCTGATCGAATTGATTTACGAAAGGGCATGTTGATCTGGCTTTCTTGCCAATCCTTTGTTGCTTTTGTGGCGTTTTGCCTTTTTGTCTTTTTCTCTCCGAATTTGTTTAGTCTGATTTCATTGGGATTGATTTTTGGCTGTGTGGCGTCTGCAGGTTCGCCATTGCGTTTGTCTTTGATTCCTCGATTAGTGGATCAAGAAACCTTGCCGAACGCGGTTGGTTTAGGGGCCATTATATTTAATTCGTCTCGGGTGATTGCGCCTGCTATTGCCGCTGCGTTATTAACCATCATTGCTCCAGAATACATTTTTCTTATCAGTGCGTTGTCTTTTGCGGTAGCGGTACTGTTTAACACTCGCCTTAGCGCTTTACCGCCCGCGAAGCGCGAGAAGAAACAGAGTAAACTGGAAGACTTAGTAAAGGGCTTTCGCTTTGCTTATCAATCAGAATTTATTCTTTTAATGCTCTTAATGACCTTGGTAAACAGCCAAGTAGGGCGAGCATTAATGGAACTCTTGCCAGCATTATCAGGTACTTTCACACAAGGTCAGCCACATGATTTGGCTGTTTTGACGGCTTGCTCTGGCGCAGGTTCGATTCTTGGGGCTTTATTTATTGCTCGTCAAAAGGGTGAGAAACAGCGACTCATGAAACTCATCATGGCAGCCATGTTGGGAACCGCTCTGACCATTGCTCCTATTTTATTGGTACCGCCGGTTTTCATTCTTGGTGGATTAATCTGCCTTATCAGTTTGTTGATGACCGTCATTGGCACAGGTTCACAAATATTGATTCAGCTCTCCACGCATAATGAAATTCGTGGGCGAGTGATGAGTATTTGGATCATGATTGCCCTTGGAGGCCCAGCGGTTGGCGCTTTCCTCATGGGCGCTGTTGCTGAGTTTATTGGCTTTAATCTCATGCTGGTTCTTATGTTGATGTTGTCATGTATTGGTTCTGCTTGGTTGTGGCGTAAGCGAAAAACACACTAAGAAGAGTTGTCTAATCCAACGTTTTAACAAAAGGTGAGAATCAAGAGAGGGCGTTAAATTTTACTCAATGATATGACTTCATCGTGAGTGAGATAGCGCCAATTGCCCACTGGAATATCCAAGTGTATCTCTCCGATTTTCTCCCGATGAAGTGTGATCACACGGTTTCCAACGGCAGCAAACATGCGCTTCACTTGGTGGAATTTTCCCTGAGTAATAGTTAATAACACTTCTGTGGGCGTAATGACTTCTAAGGTAGCTGGAAGTGTTAAAGCTGTCTCGCCTTGTAACTGAATGCCTTGCGCAAACTTCAACTTAATGTCATTTGCCACAGAGTCAGACAAAGCTCTTGATAACCCTACTCGATACACTTTTGGACAGTGTGTTTCTGGCCTTGTGATATCAAAAGACCAACGACCATCGTCAGTGATCAACACCAAACCTGTCGTATCAGCATCCAAGCGTCCCGCAATATGAAGTTCACTTTTATTATCAAGGTCTAGGTGATTGAGGAGGGAAGGGTAAGCTTCATCAATGTTTGAGCAAATCGTATCGGTAGGTTTGTTCATCAGAATATAACGAAAAGGGCGCGCTTTGAGCTCTTGGCCATCCAATAGAATGGTATTCTTCTCATGAACTTGAGCCACTTCACTCGTCACAACTTCACCATTCACAAATACCTCACCCGCATGAATGCGCAACAAGGCTTCTGGCTTGGTTAACGAAGTGCTTTTACAGACAAATTTATCGAGGCGCATGGTGGTAAATTTCTAAAGCTTTTTATAATTGCGGTTTGTTATGTAATTAGCGTGCTTAGCAGAGCCTGAAAGGTCAGGGAATAAAGAGTAATTATTTATATTCATTTTATCTAATGAGTCCAAGGCGAATTTTTTCTCTGAGCTGGGAATTAAGATTCGTCCTAAGCTTATGACTTCTGTGCTTTCTAAACATGCAGCCCATTCAGAAATACATTGCATATTAGGAGTGCGAACAAAAAGACCTCTTTGATTTATTAATCGTGCATTTTCGTCTAAATAGGGGGTTAAAATTTCTATTCTTTGATTTCTTTTTAACTTCTTCGCACCCACATCGTCATTTATTTTTTTATTTAATAGCCAAATAACTACGTTTTCACTCTCTAACGTATCACTATTGAATGCAAAAAAAGCTGCAATATATGGAGAGTCAGACCAATCTAATAATGGAGTGTCTAAACCAAAGTGTTGCCCAAGTGCCCACCATTCTGATTCAGATAGCTTTGGTGGATTATGTCCTCGTCTTCCTAAGCAATGGAGTTGGAAACTTTTTAGTGTTTCTTCTTCAATGCTTTGAGTATCAATTGATAATTTTTTACGTTTCAGTGTGGGCTCTAATTTCCATTTTTCTGATGATTGCCCTCTGTATATATAAAGTTGGTTCTCCCTCATTGTTTTTTCATGATGTAAAAAATCTAAAAATCCATTCCATGATTTACAATGTATATCTGCGGTGCAACCATTTCCTGTATATTCTAAATGCCAGTCATGTCCAGAAAATCTGCTTGAAATATCCTTTTGGCTCATGATCTATTCCTTAATAAATATTTATATTTGAGTGACTCAATGTTACTCAGCTCTAGACGACAATTTTTTATAAACAGCATCTTTATCTCGCTTGCCGATGGCGAGTACATAAATCACGATTTCATCATCTATCACTTCGTACGCTAGACGATAGCCTGAGGTTCGGAGTTTTATCTTATAAACAGAATCATAGCCACGCAGTTTGGACGCTGGAACATGAGGGTTGTTCAAGCGCTCTGCGAGTTTTTTCTTAAATTGCGCTTGTATCGGTGGTGCTAATTTACGCCACTCTTTTAACGCTGCAGGAAGGAATTTAAGCTTATAAGTCATTTAGGCTTACTTCTACCGCTTGGGACAAGTCTGCTCGGCGTTCGGCAACCATCTTAGATAGTTCAATATCGTCGATTATTTCCATTAAGTATTCGTACGTTTCTGCAGGTACTAAATAAGCCGCAGGCTTGTTGTGATTGAGTATAGCAATGGCTTCGCCATCTGCTTCATTCAATAGCGCGGTAGGATTTTTCTTTAATTCGGAAATGCTAGCGGAGTTATTCGCGAATATTTGTCTCATGATTTCACCTAAAAAGAGCTTTATTTAGTGCTTATTTTAGATCTAAGTTTTGCTTTTTGCTATCCTTTAAATTCAGAGGTATGAAGAGCGAGAGTACAAAAGCGTGTTTTGTAATCTCGGTGAAGAGGTCGGCTGGAATTTTGCAAAGAGATAAATGCCTAATATTTATTCGCGAAATAGAAAACAAAATAAAGTTTGTACGATTGGTCAAGTTTTTGCATAATCTAATCAAAGAATTTTGAGGAGAGTGCTTTGAAGTTTGTACTGAATGATGAGCTGATAGAAGATAATACCTTGCCTAGCGACTTTTCTGCGCTACGTTATTTACGAGAAAAACGCGGTTTAACGGGCACCAAAGAAGGATGTGGTTCGGGTGATTGTGGTGCCTGTACGCTTCTTGTTGGTGCATTGGAAGAAGGCGAGTTGAAATATTCTACCTTTAACTCCTGCATTACGCCTGTGCAATCGCTGGACGGAAAACACGTTGTTTCGGTGGAATACCTTTCTGATGCGGACAAATTGCACCCAGCTCAGCAAGCCATGGTGGAGTATCACGGTTCCCAATGTGGTTTTTGCACACCGGGCATTATTCTCTCCCTCGCCAGCCTTTATGAAAACAGCCAAGTCTCTGATAAAACCATAGATCGTGAATCCGTTTGCGATGCCATTTCTGGTAACTTATGTCGCTGTACTGGCTATCGCCCGATTATTGATGCTGGATTGTCTATGCAAAATGAAACGGCTTCACCTTGGTCAAACCTTGCGGACAACACAGAATCTGTCAAAGCCAAACTCGCCAGTTTGCAAGGCGAAGCGAAAGCCGCCAACAATTACTTTCAGCCTCAAACATTGGCCGAATTCTTAACCATCAAAGCGGATCATAAAGACGCCACTTTGGTCGCGGGTGGAACCGATTTGATGTTGGAAAACACCCAGCGTTTCCATGACTTTGGTGTGCTGATTGATGTCTCTCAAATCAATGAATTGACCAAGATCGAAGACAACGGCACCCAATTGAGCATTGGCGCGTCGGTTACTTACAGCGAATTAGAGCAGTTCAGTAAAACCCGTTATCCGCACCTTTATCATCTTCTTGAGCGCATTGCTTCTCGCCAAATTCGTAATCGCGGAACCATCGGCGGTAACGTGGCGAACGCCTCTCCCATTGCGGATATGCCGCCCATTTTATTGGCATTTGATGCGGACATTCAGATTGTGAATTTGGATGGCAGTCAGCGCATTGTCAGCATTCATGACTTTTACCAAGGCTACAAGCAAACAGTCTTAACAGAAGGCGAAGTGATTGCGTCTTTTACCATGGATTTGGCCACATTAGCGGACTTTCATCGTTTTTATAAAGTGTCCAAACGCATGGAAGACGACATTTCCAGCGTCATGTTAGCGACTCGTTTTGCCGTGACAGAAGGCAAAATCAGCGACCTTCGTTTGGCCTTTGGTGGCATGGCAGCCACACCGATTCGAGCGAAAAAAGCCGAAGCTGCTTTGCTCAATAGTGACGTGAATGACGAACAAGCCTTGTCCAATGCCTTGGCGATCCTCAAAGACGAATTGACACCGCTTAGCGACATGCGCGCCAGCGCTCGTTACCGTTCTGACATGGCGTGTAATCTCGTGCGAAAAGCGTGGTTAGAATTGAATGGACATTCGATTCCGACTTTCTCTGGTCATCCAGTGTCAGACGCTTCCCTCGGTTATGAACTGACGTCCAACACCAGCCAAAGTGCTCAGCAAGGAGGAGCGTCTCATGCGTAAGCTTCCAAACGATTTAACCATACAAAAAGACAATGCCAAGGTCGCTGGGCAAACCTTTAACAACAAGCTCAAACAACCGATTCATGAATCGGCGAAAAAGCACGTGACAGGCGAAGCCATCTACATTGATGACATGCCAGAATGGCCAAACGAATTACACGTGGCAACAGGCAAATCCACCGAAGCGCACGCGGACATTGTCAGTATTAATCTAGAAAAAGTACGTGCTTATCCGGGTGTGATTGACGTAATAGTGCAATCGGATATTCCCGGTGAAGTAGACGTGTCGCCTGTATTGAGTGGCGATTTACTCTTAGCGGGTGATTTTGTCCATTACATTGGTCAGCCTATTTTTGCGGTGGCCGCGACCAGTTTTCGTGCGGCGAAACAAGCGGTGGAATTAGCGGAAATAGAATACAAAACTCGCGAAGCCACCTTGCATCCGAAAGAATCTTTAGCGCGCCAAGAGTTCGTTTTGCCAACTCACACTATTTCTTGTGGCGATGTGTCAGCGGCCATGGCGTCTGCGCCTCGTAAGATCAAATCTGACCTTTATATCAAAGGCCAAGAGCACTTTTATCTGGAAGGACAAATCAGTGTCGCTACGCCAACCGAAGATAACGGTGTCGTGGTTTACGCTTCGTCTCAGCATCCAGCAGAAGTGCAAAAGCTGGTGGCAAAAGTGCTTGGCGTGCCAGTAGGGCAAGTCTTGGTCGAAGTGCGCCGCATGGGCGGTGGGTTTGGCGGTAAAGAATCTCAAGCGGCGGTATTAGGTTGTATGGCGGCGGTGTTGGCGATTCGTAATCGTCGCCCAGTCAAATACCGAATGCCACGCCAAGACGACATGGTGCAAACGGGTAAACGCCACGATTTTTGGAACAGCTACGAAGTGGGCTTTTCAGAGGAAGGGGAAATTCTTAGCGCCGAATACGACATGGTCGGTAAATGTGGCTGTACAGCGGATTTATCAGACGGTGTTGTCGACCGCGCCATGTTCCATGCGGACAACGCTTACTTCTTACCAAATGCTCGCATCAGCGGTTATCGCGGTAAAACTCATACAGTATCGAACACGGCTTTCCGTGGTTTTGGTGGACCAAAAGGCGTGTTGCTTGCGGAAACCGTAGTGGAAGAAATCGCCTGTTCTGTAGGCAAAGACGCTTTGGATATTCGTAAGCTCAATTGTTATCAAGATGGCAAAAGCAAAACCCCTTACGGCCAAGAAGTGGACGAAAATGTCTTACTGACGCTGATGGAAGAGCTAGAAGAAAGCTCGGATTATCGTGCTCGTCGTAGCGCCATTCAAGCATTCAACAAGCAAAGCCCATTTGTGAAAAAAGGCTTGGCACTGACGCCAGTGAAATTTGGTATTTCCTTTACCTCAAAACACCTTAACCAAGGTGGCGCTTTGGTTCATATTTACACGGATGGCAGCGTTCACGTGAGTCATGGCGGAACGGAAATGGGCCAAGGTTTGTACACCAAAGTCGCGCAAATTGTCGCGAAAACCTTTGGCATTGATTATCAGCGTGTGAATGTTGGCTCGACCCGTACGGATAAAGTGCCGAACGCCTCACCAACAGCCGCGTCTGCGGGAACCGATTTGAACGGCATGGCGGCACTGGATGCGGCACAAACCATCAAAGTCCGTTTGCAAGAATTCGCCATGGAACACTTCGGCATCACGGCAGAGGAATTCGCCATTGAAGACGACACGGTTTCCCTTGGAAAAGAAACCATGAGCTTCCCAGAATTCGTAAAATTGGCCTACATGAACCGCGTGTCGCTTTCGTCTACTGGCTTTTATAAAACACCGAAAATTGGCTATGACAGAAAAGCCGCCAAAGGTCGTCCTTTCTTGTATTACGCCAATGGCGCAGCGGTCGCGGAAGTGGTTGTCGATACTTTTACGGGAGAATACAAAGTCACTCAAGTGGACATTCTTCATGACGTGGGCGCGTCCATTAACTCGGACATTGATATCGGCCAAATTGAAGGGGCCTTTGTGCAAGGCATGGGCTGGCTCACCTCGGAAGAATTAAGCTGGGACGAAAAAGGGCGCATTACCACCAACAGCCCAGCTAACTACAAGATTCCAACGTCGGCGGATGTGCCAGAGAAATTCAATGTGAAGCTGTTCGATCGCGCCAACAGTGAAGAGTCGGTTTACCGCTCCAAAGCCGTGGGTGAGCCACCGTTAATGCTAGGCATTTCCGTTTGGTGTGCTTTGAAAGATGCCTGTGCCGCCATGAGCGATCACACATTCTCGCCACCTTTGTCTGTGCCAGCCACGCCAGAAGCCGTGTTCTACAGCATGCAAGCGGCGAAAGCTTTTTTCGAATCGAATGATGTGCCGAACAGCGCCACAGAAAAAAGCGCCTAAGGAGCCAAGTTATGATGTCTTCAATGAGTTGGATTCAAGCCTTAGCCGAAGTGGAAAAAGCAGGGCAAGCGTGGGTGATTGCCACTGTCATCGGCACTCAAGGTTCAGCGCCGAGAGAATCGTCTAGCAAGATGATCATCACCGCCGATCACACCTTCGACACCATAGGCGGCGGGCAGCTGGAATACGCTGTCTGCCAAAAAGCCCGAGGCATGTTGGAAGGGGAGCACACAGGCGCATCTCACTTGTTGGAGCATTTTCCTCTTGCCGCGAAAACCAACCAATGCTGTGGCGGTTCTGTCAGTGTGCTGTTGGAATACTTCCCAGAACCTGCAACGAAAATCACCATATTCGGCATGGGACATGTGGCCTCTACCTTGGTTAATGTGTTGGGCAACATGCAAGCCAAAGTGTCTTGGATAGACAGCCGCGACAACCTCGCCCAAGATCAAGAGGTGAAAGGCTTACCCGCCAACGTGACACCATTTTTATACGAATCTATGCTGGATCATGTAGAGAAAATGGGCGCAAACGAAATCGCCCTCATCATGACCCACGACCACGCTTTAGACTACCAACTGACCGAAGCATTACTGGATCGCAAAGACTGCCGATTCATCGGCCTCATCGGCTCCAAAACCAAAGCACTACGATTCCGCAAACGCCTCGCCAGCGCCTCATTCAGCCAAACTGAAATCGACTCCGTCCACAGCCCAGTCGGCCTACCTGAAATCGAAGGCAAAAAGCCCTTCGAAATCGCCATCTCCATCTCCGCACAAATCATCCAACTCACACAACAAGGACTACCAGAAACCAAAAAACGTACTGGATTGACGTGGAAAGAAATCAACAACAGCTTAAAACAAGAAAATGCAGAAGTTTAGGTATTTAGTCCCTTCCTTTTTCTAAATGAAGCTTTAGATATATGCCTTGGCTTTTAGCAAGCTTAAGGCGTTGCTTATTGTTTCTTGTATGTTGAGTTGATCGATATCGACCTGAATAAAGTCAATGGATTCGTTGTCCTCTGGTTCTATAAGTGAGGCGAACTGGCTTTTAAGCATGTCTTCACCACTAAAATAATGGTCTTCCCTCTGTTTCATTCGCGCGTTAATTTTTTCAAATGAGCCTTTTAAATAGATAAATACAACCTTTTCCTCGATGCTTTGTTGAAGTCTCTTTCTATAGGATGGCTTTAAGCAGGAGCTGGCAATGACAATAGGTTGTTTTTTTTCTACGCACTCGGTTGCCATCTTGTTTAGAGCATCTAGCCAAGGTTTTCTATCCTCGTCAGTGAGTGGAATACTGTTTTTCATTTTTTCAACATTTGTGGCAGGGTGAAAATCGTCTGAATCAACATAATCTATTGATAGATAAGAAGAAATACCTTCTCCTATAGAGCTTTTTCCACATCCAGAAACTCCCATAACGAAGAAAATAGTTTTATTCATTTTTATAATCCTATTATTTTTTTGTAAAAACTGCTTTCCATTTTAGATTAAAATATTTATATTGGCAATCGGTTGCCAAGTAGGTGATTGTCAGTCATAACGAATAATAAAAGGTTTTCTGATGAAGGTTGAAACAGTAAAAGTTTATGGAGAAGGGGCTGTTGGTGTTGAAAGCACTTCTTTAGACGTCGGTAGTGATGAGGTTTTGGTGCAAGTTACCCGTGGTGGTATTTGTGGGTCAGATATTCACTATTATCAGCACGGCGGTGTAGGAGACTTCAAATTACAACATCCAATGACGCTAGGTCATGAAGTAATTGGCCGTGTTGCAGAGACGGGTCAAGCGGTTGCCATTAACCCAAGTTTGCCTTGTGGAGAATGCAGTTACTGTGAGGCAGGTCACTCGAACCAATGTGTAGATATGCAATTTTTCGGAAGTGCAATGAGAAACCCACATGTAAATGGTGGCTTCTCTCAATATTTGTCGGTGAAGCATTCGCAAATAGTCCCCTATGATGAGTCTATTAGTCATGATGTGATGGCTTTTGCTGAGCCTTTGGCTGTTGCGATTCATGCTATTAGTCAATCTGGTGGCGTTTTAGGTAAAAAAGTTTTGGTGACGGGTTGTGGCCCAATAGGTTGTCTCATTATTGCGGCATGTCGTGCTGCTGGAGCTATTGAAGTCGTTGGTAGTGACGTGAGTGATCGATGCCGAGATATTGCTGCTGAAATGGGAGCGGATTCCAGTTTTTCTCCTATAGAAGGTGCTCCTGAACTCTATTCTCAAGCAAAAGGCTATTTCGATGTGTCTTTTGAGGCGTCAGGCGCTATTCAAGCATTTCATTCTTGTATTGATTTTACTCGTGCAAAAGGATCGTTGGTTTTGGTTGGCATGAGACCAGGGATGGTGGATTTTCCACTGACTAAATGCCTAGCGAAGGAGATTAATATGAGTGGTTCATTCCGTTTTACTTCTGAGTTTAAAACGGCTGTGAAATGGCTAGAAGCTGGAAAAGTTAAACCGTTACCTCTTCTAACTAAGGTGTTTCCATACCAAGACATTGTTGAAGCATTAAAGTTGGCTGAAGACAAAAATTCTGCGATGAAAGTTCAGTTGTCATTTTAGGAGTGAGAATGAAAAATCTTTTTGATTTGAAAGGAAAAAATGCCTTAATCACTGGTTCTGCCCAAGGGATTGGCAATTTACTTGCTAAAGGTTTGGCGGCCCATGGTGCAACGATTGTTATTAATGATTTAACTCAAGACAGAGTTGATCAAGCGGTAAAAGAGTTTCAAGCATTAGGCTATAGTGCTTACGGCATTTCTTTTGATGTGACGAACAAAGGTGAAATTGTTGAGTCAATACGGAAAATCGAAGCTGAAATAGGGCCTATTGATATTCTTGTGAATAACGCAGGGATTCAACGTCGCTACCCTTTTGTTGAGTTCCCTGAAAAAGATTGGGATGACGTCATTCGAGTGAATCAAAAATCTGTATTTTTGATGATGCAGGAAGTGGCGAAGTACATGATGGAAAGGAAGTCAGGAAAAATTATTAACATTGGTTCAATGCAAAGTGAATTAGGTCGTGACACGATCACGCCTTATGCGGCATCTAAAGGCGCCGTAAAAATGTTAACAAGAGGAGGTTGTGTAGAACTTGCAAGATATAACATTCAAGTGAATGGTATTGCACCAGGTTATTTTAAAACAGAACTTACAAAAGCTTTAGTTGAAGATGAAGCCTTTACAAGTTGGTTGTGTAAAAGAACACCGGCAAACCGTTGGGGCGACCCAGAAGAGTTAATTGGTGCTGCCGTGTTTTTATCGTCGAATGCATCAGATTTTGTAAACGGCCATTTACTATTTGTCGATGGTGGCATGCTCTCAGCAGTATAAGCACACTTTTTAAGACATAAAACAAAAATAAGAAAAGGAAATAAAAAATGAAAATGAAAAAAATTGCGGTCACTATAAGCTCCCTTCTAATTGCAGCATCAGCTCAGGCTGCAGATATAAACTTAAAATTCCAAAGTTCGAACTTTACGGGTGAACAAGTTTATTCCATTCAAAAACAATGGGCGGACAAGGTGGAAGCGTCTTCTAATGGGCGTATTCATATTGATCTGTTTCCTCTCAACTCTGTTTTGCAGTCTTCCGATATGCTGACAGGTGTTCGAAATAATATTATTGATGGCGCGATAGCAACGGCCGCAATGTACTCTGGTGATGATGCCGGGTTT
Source organism: Marinomonas algae (assembly GCF_047525555.1). Lineage (NCBI taxonomy): Bacteria > Pseudomonadati > Pseudomonadota > Gammaproteobacteria > Oceanospirillales > Oceanospirillaceae > Marinomonas > Marinomonas algae. The sequence continues at coordinate 21,412 of NZ_JBLIXK010000011.1, forward strand.
GGTCTTATTGGCGATACCATATCCGCATGGAATAGCGATGAAGATATTCTAAAGTTCTACTACTACGGCGGTGGATTTGAGGTTGTTGATAAAATATTTCAAGCTTATGGCGCTAAGTTAATTGGTGTATCTGTGACGGGTGCTGAGTCTTTACCTTCCAAAATTAAACTGGAAAAAGTGGAAGACTTTGAGGGAGTGAAAATGCGAGCTCCTTCCGGCCCAATACAAAAGCTATTTGCCAAGATGGGAGCTTCACCTGTAGGGCTACCAGGATCTGAAATTTACACTGCTTTGGAAAAAGGCATCATTGATGCGGCTGACTTTTCTACGTTAGCAAACAATCAGAGCCAAGGTGTTCATGATATTGCTAAATACCCTATCTACCCAGGTATTCATTCGTCCCCAACGGTTCATGTAATCATGAACTTGAAAAAGTGGAATAGCTTGTCCAGTAATGATCAAGAATTTTTGGTGAATCATTTTAAAGGTATGGCGTTAGATTCTCTTCTAAAAGCACACTATGAAGACAGTATTGCTTATGGTGAAGCCATTAAAAATGGCGTGACTCCTATCGCGTGGAGCCCAGAAGAAAAGGCAAAAGTGCGTGTGTATGCGCAGGATATCTGGAAAGAAATTTCTGAAAACTCAGAAGTAGGCAAAATGTATTACGACACTCTGATTGAATTTCTTGACTCTCAAGGAATGTTAAAAGAGTAACGTTAAGAGCCAGAACCCACTTTCGGGATTCTGGCTCTATTGAATACATTAATGGAAGGTTTTTATGAAAACTCATTTTGTAGACAAATTTAATAATGCCTTTATTAAATCTGGCGAATGGATGTCTTTGATATTTGTATTTGTGGTGATTATTGGATTTTTAGAAGTGGTATTAAGGTATGTTTTTAATACCCCAACCAGTTGGGTTCATGAAACAACCGAATTTTTAATCAGTATTTCTCTTATATATGGTGGTGTTTGCTGCTATGCGGAAAGAAAACATATCTGCATGGATTTTATAAGGTTAAGTTTTTCTAAAAATATTCAATGGTGGTTGGTTTTATTAGTTGAAATTCTAACCTTAGCTTTTATGTTAATGCTGACATATGGGTCTTATTTGACAACGAAAGACGCGTTTATTTCGCCTTTTGGGTCATTTAAAATGCAAACTTCAGGATCTGCCTTGGATTCTCCATTTCCAGCTTTAAATAAAGGCTTCTTTTTTATCTCTTGCATTATTATGTTGCTTATATGTTTGTCACATGTGTATCGACATATTATTAATAAAAATAAATGGGGTTGATTGATGCTTAGTGTAGTCGGTATAGGTATGGGGACTGTGATTATATTTGCAGTCATGCTTTTTCTACTTGTCATTGGTATGCCATTAGGCTTTCTTACAGGCTTAATTGCCCTTGCGTTTTCCTATCTTTGGTTTGATACCACAGCCATCATGCAAATGGTTGCTTCCAGGGTGACAGATTTTACCTCTTCTTACACCTTTGTTGCTGTGCCTATGTTTGTGCTAATGGCAACCATGTTGGATCGAACAGGGATAGCCAGGGACCTTTATAATTCCATGCGTGTTTTGGCTGGTAGGCTGAAGGGTGGGGTCGCTATTCAGAGCATGGTTGTTGCGGTTTTATTGGCGTCAATGTCAGGAATAATTGGTGGAGAAACAGTACTATTAGGAATGTTAGCTTTGCCACAAATGTTACGCCTTGGGTACAACCAAAAACTTGCGATTGGTACTGTTGTTTCGGGCGGTGCTTTAGGAACCATGGTACCCCCGAGTATCGTTCTGATTGTTTATGGTATGACAGCTAATGTGTCTATCGGTGATTTATTCTTAGCTGCAATACCTGCGGCGGTTATTTTATCTAGCTTATATGTGGCTTATATTTTGATACTTTGCCATATTTATCCTCATTACGGTCCTGCAATGGATATCTCTGAGATTAAGGGGCTGTCGAGAGAAGATAAGAAAAAAATAGTGAAAGACATTGCGATTCCTCTTGTGATCGCTGGCTGGATAATGGGTAGTATCTATGGTGGTATTGCATCCATAACTGAGTCTGCCTGTGTAGGAGTTGTTGGTGTTGTTCTTGCGGCGTGGTACCGGAAAGAGCTTACTTTTAACATTATATACGAGTCAGTGAAAACCACCCTTAAAACAGTTGGGATGATAATTTGGGTGGGGATAGGTGCCACCATGATTATCGGCATTTATAATCTAATGGGAGGGGATAAGTATATTGCTAGCCTGTTCACTGATTTGGGTGCTCCTATTTATACCATTTTAATCATGATGGCGATTCTTTTGGTGTTGGGAATGTTTCTTGATTGGATAGGTGTCGCTATGTTGACAATGCCTATTTTTATTCCGATCATTTTGAGCTTAGGTTATGATCCTGTATGGTTTGGTATATTGTTTTGTGTGAATATGCAGGTTTCTTTTTTAAGTCCTCCATTTGGTCCTGCTGCTTTTTATCTTAAAAGCGTTGCACCTGAAGGTATTGAATTAACGGATATATTTAAATCGGTCTGGCCGTTTATTTGTATTCAAATTATCGTTTTAGCCTTATTGTTAGCTTACCCTGAAATTGTAATGATTCTGATTTAATGGAGTGTTATAAGGGGTGAATTTTAATACAAGGCCTAGGGCAGTTTTAGTCATAGGCCTTTTTTGGATTGAGAATGAAAAAAAGAACAACTATTTTAGATGTGGCAAATTATTTAGGTGTGAATAAATCTACAGTGTCTAGGGCTTTAAATAACCCAGACCGTGTTTCATCTGACATTTATGATAAAGTTATTGAAGCTTGTAGGGTTTTAAATTATATACCAAACTTAGCTGCAAAAACGCTTGCGTTGTCATCAAGTAAATCCTTAGTTTTAATTATTCCTAGCTTCACTAACTCTGTATTTTCAGAAATTATTAGTGCTGCAAAACAGACCTGTGAAAGTAATGGTTATAGTCTGCTAATAGGGGATTCCTCTTATAATAAGATGGGAGAGGAAAAAGTCGTAGCGAATTTTCTTTCCAGAAATGTGGATGGCTTTATATTCACAGAAACTGAACATTCTTTGGCAACCATAAATATGATAAAAACGAGTGGGCTGCCAGCGGTTGAAATTATGGATGTGGTTAAAAAGCCAACGTTTAATGCTAATTTTGGTGTGAATCAATATGACGCTGCTTCAGAGTTGACCAAATACTTGATAAAGAAAGGCAGAAAAAAAATTGCTTTTTGCTCAACTTGGTTAGACCGAAGGGCAATGCTTCGAAAAAAAGCCTGGGAAGCCGCTCTTGTAGAGGACGGGTTGGAAGCACATCGTTTTGTGAATACCAATGAAAGAACCTCTTTTCACACTGGGGCTGATGCTATTTCTGAGATTTTAAACCTATGGCCAGACACCGACGCAGTTTTCTTTGTAAATGATGATATGGCTGGTGGTGCCGTCATGCAGTGTCAACGCTATGGTATTCAAGTTGGTAAAGAGCTAGATATTGTTGGATTCAATGATTTGGACTTTGCGGAAGTCATTAACCCTAGGTTAACGACCATTCGTATACCTCGCGTCGAAATGGCTGAAATGGCAGTGACAACTCTAATTGCCTTGATTGAACAAAAACCAGTAGAGACTTTGCATGCCACTATGCCTTATGAGCTAATGGAAAGAGAAAGTGCCTGACATTTTTAGTTTATCCTAATGTGCCATTATACTTTTCTTTTAAGTGGGCATCAGCAGTATTACTGAAAACGATTACTTGTTGTTACTGTAGTAATACATTTTAGGGTAGAAGCTATGAGAGTAGAATTAGTCACTAAAATTAAGCGCCAAGTAACGAAAATACTGTTTTTTTAAAGATCTGTGTTAATTGCTGAGCATGGGCAACCTTCAACTTACTTTGTAAATGTTGAATAATTTTCTGTTTGTGCTTTTCATTTATTGGACATTACGGTGCCACTCCCCCTTAAAACCCAGCCATACCAAGTCTTTCTCTTTCTCAAGGGTGAGTTGAATTATGCCTAAATCAAGAGCCAGCAAATCTGTATTTATGACACGCCTTGAAGGGGTTGTGGAAGCTTTCAGAAAGCGACTCATGGACATCAGTTGGTTTAGAAGGAGAATTCAGCATTGCTATACGGTGAATAGGACAGGTGAATTCACCGTATAGTCAAAACCTTAACGGCTAAGTTTTTGGTTTAAATAAACGAACAGTGGCTAATACAACGCTGTAAAGCATAGTAAATAACATTATGCCAACCGCTGTTTCATGCAGATTAGCAACACCCCATACATTCCCTGCAAGGTCTGTGATTACTTCGTCACTGTTAATCTGATGCAGGTAATGGCCGATGTAAGACAGTCCAATCAATAAATAGAAAATGACTGGTTGTAACCAGTATGACTTTTTCTCAGTATCGCCTGTCTCAATAATGATCTGACTATTTTTAGATAGATATATTGCAAAAATTTGCATGAATACATAACAGGTTAGATACCAACCAAGGAAGTTTACCAGTGGCACACCAAAGATACCGCCAGCATTTTCCCAAATCCAAATGCCATCAAATGTTGAAGTGAGAGGGTCTTGGACTAAGTCAAACTGACACATAATAAAGGCACTGACAGCAGGCAATGCAATCAGGTTGAATTTTTTATCCAGATGTTTGTCAGCGTGATCAAGAAGGATCGAACCAATTGTCCATGACATATATCCAACCGCAATATAAACAGGACCAACCAAAACAGGAACCTGATCAATATGCAATCCACCAAGGGTGTAATGATAATTACCAAAAGGGAAGCCTGTGCGAATGCTCATATCTTCCAGAATGGTGCTGATAATATAAGCGGTAGCGACAAATATGAATGTACCTTTCCAGCCATATCTTTTAGGCGCGTGCATTAATACGAGGATAGAACCAAGTAAAAATAACTGCCCTGTACTGTGCTCCATTTGACCACCAAAGACTATGATGGATATTAAATAGAGGCCTATCAAAAGCCATCTTGCGATATGTAACTTGTTTCCTGACGTTGATTTATTCATCTTAATTTCTCATATTTATAGGATCATATTGAATGATGTAAATTAACTTGGCTCATAACTTCGATTTACATCTATGGTTTAAATAGCCAATCCCTGCCATTACAAGTTTCTTAGTCATCTGGTCATACCTTCTTATATTGCGGCACCTGAGTACTGAATAGTGTGAAAAGGTAATCAATATGCTGTTCTATCATGGCGTGGGAAAATGGATTCTTACCAGAGAGTCGAGAGAACTCTGGTGCGAATGTAAAAATAGACGTGGCAGCGCCAATAAATAGGTAGCGTATGTGCAGGCTATCACCTTGCGGAATAAACCCTAATTTTTGAGCTTGTTTCAACACCCCTAGCTCGGTATCAGAACCAGAGCGAAGGAAGCGATCGACAAGCCAATTTAAACGCTCTTCGTCACCTTGGTTTGCCTGCATCATAAAACGAGAAAAATCAGGGAAGTTAACGCAGAATTCGATGAAATCTCGTATATAGATGCGAAGCATGTCTGTTGCCACTACGTCATTTAATGATTTATGACGGTTAAGAAATTCTTGGTTGTAGGTATTAAAAAACCACTCCGCGGTTGCCTTCCAAAGCTCATCTTTAGGACCAAAATGGTGAGGAATAAGAGTGTGATTTACGCCAGCCTTGGTGGCGATGGCTCGTGTCGACACCCCTTCAAACCCTGATTTGGCAAATTCTGAAAGCGCTGCATTCAGAATTTTCACTTTGGTTTCTTGAGCGCGCTGTTGTTCAGAACGCGTATTTGCCTTTTTGGTAACTGCTTTATTCATAACTGCCTCATATCATTCAACGCTATATTAAACAGTTGGTTAATATAGATCAATTAAATTTAACAGTTGGTTAATATTGGGTGTGAATCAATACTCTAGGACGAATTGTGGTCGCAGAATCGGCTCAATTTCTGGGTTTTGTCGGGTTTGTTAGGCAAGCAGCCTGTGCAAGGTAAATAAAGCAGTTAAGAATTCATGTCCTCAATAATGCGTGCTGTACGTATTATTTGAATTTGGAGATGTCTTTTCGATACTTCTTAGAGTTAGATCAAAACTATCGCTGATCACATTGGAAAGGTGTGCAGATTCCTAATACATTAATCCCATCATGGAATGAGAGGAAACTGATTGGTGGGTGGCTACACCTCGCTAAATTTCTTCTTACTTCCAAATAGTTGAAAAGCCATAAGAGATATACCAAGTTTTTTAGTAAAACGAATGGCGGTAAGCAAAGGAGGGAATTGAGATTATGAAAAAAACCAAGATTTTAAGTTTAGGTGCTTTAATGAGTATGGCAATGTTCTTGGGTGCCTGTGCTCAGTCAACGAATGAGATTAAGGGTCAGGGTGATGGTTCACCAGCTGATACACAAACGGTGACTATTAATGAGATTGAACTGACCGTTAATGCCAAGTATATATTTTATACGTGGGACCAACTGCCTTCCGATTTGACGATTGAAAGAAAACCAATTGTTGAATTTACCAATACCAATGGTGACACCCATTATTACGAATTAGTTTATATGCCCAATGGAACACTGAATTGGTATCAAGCAGCTTATTTAGCCGATGATGCTGGAGGTTATTTGGCATCCATAACTACACCAGAAGAAAATGCATTTTTGTTTAGCCTAGTTAACGACGAAAAATATTTCTGGAAATTTCCAAAATATGTTGAAGGCAAAAGCAAAGCCAATCATTACGAAATTATGATTGGGCCGATGTTGGGTGGGTTTAAACACGACGCATCTGTGGAGCCAACCGATGGCTGGCAATGGTTAAGTGGTGAAAAATGGGAATACACAAACTGGGCACAAAACTTAGACGATGGCATCATTGATAAAGATCCACGTAATAACACACAACCGAATAATTCTGGTGAACAACATAGTCAAAGAACGATTGGTTTTGGAGAACTAAATCAACCTGTACCAACATGGGGGGATTTTTCAGACGATGCCGGTACGTTTGGAATGGAGCGAACTGGTGGCAAAAGGTATGCTTTTATAATTGAATATAATAAAAAGCCAAATAACTAAATATATTTAAATGCTTTAACAAGTGACCTTATAAAATAATTGAGGGCTGCCTCTAATTATCCTCACTTCATAGCCTGCTGCATTCAGCGGGCTTTTTAATGTCTAATTTAAAGTATTGTAAATTGCGTTGTTTACCGAGGTTTGTTTACTAATATTACAAACAGACTTTCATTATTTTGAATGGTTTGGTGAGGGGGATTGCTACTTTTGGCTAAAGTAATATTGCCTTTCTTTATTCTGTAATAGGATATTTTAAAATGAAAAAACGAATCTTATTCGCCTTGTCGATTTTTATGACAATGAATGCGAGCGCGAGCAGTGAGGCTGCGCAAAGTGCCGACACACTGTTTACCAATGGGAAAATCTTAACCGTTGATGAGGATTTTAGCATTGTTCAAAGTTTGGCTATTCGTGATGGACGAATAGTGGCGGTGGGCAGCAACGAGGCGACTGAGCCGTTGATGGGGGCGCAAACAAAGCTCATAGACCTTAAGGGAAAAACGGTCATTCCTGGGCTGATCGATAACCACCTTCATTTTATTCGAGGCGTTTGGAACTTTCAGACAGAAGCTCGGCTCGACGGTATAGATTCACGAGCTGAGGCCATGAAGAAAATCCGTGACAAGGCAACGCAACTGGATGCAGGCAAGTGGATCACTGTCATGGGTGGCTGGAGCTACAATCAGTTTCTCGATGACAATAGCGGATTTAGCTTACAAGAGCTTGATGACATTGCCCCAGATAATCCACTTTTCTTGATGGTCGGCTATTCAGAAGGTTTTGCCAATAGCAAAGCGCTTGAACTGGCGAAAATGGACAATGGCGGTCAGGCTCAAGTCAAAGGGCGCGATACGGTTAGTAAGTTCATTAACCTTGTTAGCTGGCGAAATAAAAGCTCTGATGAGAGTGCGATCCGTACTTACATGAAAGAGCTTAACCGTGTTGGGTTGACGACCGTCTATGATGTTGGTCGACCTTCTGAAGGTGAACTGGCGCCACTTGAAGCCTTTGCGAAAAGCGCTGATATGCCATTGCGAGTTTTCCATACATTGCGTTACAACGCTCGTGATGCTGAATCCACAGCGAGTGCGTTAGAAATGATCGAATCGGATTCAGTGTTGCCTCGCTCAAACGATGAACAGTTTGGTTTGTTGGGGTTAGGAGAGCATATTTATTCACCTGTTACGGACAATCCACGCAACAGAAAACGTTGGCAGGAGGAAGTTTGGGGGCCGTTTTCACAGATTTCATTCGCCGCCGCTCGCAATGGTTGGCCAGTTCACGAACATGTAATGAGCCAAGTTATGGCAGTTCAATTTCTTGATCTTGTGGAAGATATCGCAGCTGAGGTGCCAGAGGTTAAGGATCTTCGTTGGACCTTCGCGCATGTTAATGGGATGAAAGACGAAGACATCGCTCGGGCGGCGGATCTTGGTATTGCCTTCGCTGTACATAACCAAGCTCGCATGAGTGTGAGTGTTCTCAATGCTCCTCGAATTGGCAGTATCGCAAAATCGGGTGCCTTATGGGGATTGGGATCGGATGCTGGCATTGTTGCACCGTATCAACCTTTTATAACACTTGAATGGGTTGTGACAGGAGACAACGTGGCGGCGAAGTCTGGTTGGAGTGAAGATCAGCGCGTCAGTCGAGAACAAGCCTTGATAGCACACACGAGAAACAATGCGGAATTGCTTTTTATGGAGCAACACATCGGCTCGCTTGAGGTGGGTAAATTGGCCGACTTAGTGGTGTTGGATAAGGATTATTTGACGGTTGAGGAAGATGAAATTGCCGACCTAATGCCGCTGCTCACCATGACAGGCGGTGAAGTCGTGTATTCACAAGGCCAGCTAGACTAAAAGCATTCAGACGTGTCTTGCCCTAAACTTTATTTGGGGCTAGGCGCTCTACTTAAAAATGAAAGTGTTTGCCCCTGAATGTATTACTAAGACACCTAAGGTGTTTCAACATCGGTGTCTTAGTAAACCTGCCGTATTATTTTATCCCAAGTCCTTTGAAAACGTAGTTAACCAGAAGGTCTTTGTTTTTAAAGTTAACAATCGGTTTCCATGTGACTGTGCCGAATAACGGTATTTGAGCAACACCTTTTTTCTGCCCAATTGGGATAAGTCCCATTTCCGGCATAGGTTTGTGCGCTTTGGTTTTCTTGCCCTGTTGTTTGGCGATGAGTGTCGCGGCCAGTTCTTTGCCTTGTGGTATTGCTGTCGCGGCGAGTTTCCAATCTTTCAAATCGGCCACATCACCGATAGCCCACAGAGAAGTTGTACCTGTCACTTGAAAGTGGTCGTCAACTTTAATAAAGCCTTGTTCGGTCAGTGTGTTACCAAGCTGTGGCTTCATAAAGTTTGAATTGACTTTGACACCAACCGCCATATAAGTGATGTCTGCTGTTATTTTATCGCCAGTATTCTTGTCGATATAAACACCGTCTTGTTCTTGATAAAAGCGGTTCAATTCAATATTCACACCGAGGGATTTTAATTGCTCTGTGGCTTTGCGTTGTGTTTTTTCTGAGTAACTAGGCAATATGGTTGCACCGGAATTGGCGAGTGTGACTTTCATGTTGGGATGGCTATAGGCAATATCGCCAGCGAGTTCGACACCTACAACACCGCCGCCAATAATCAGTGCTGATGTGGATTTGGCTAAAGCCTCTGATGCGTTTTTCATTTCTTCATTTCGTGCTTCCAAGGTGAATGCCTGGTTGGATTTCGCAACAGAAAAAGAAGGGTAGCTTGAGCCTGTCGCAATGACGGCTTGTTCAAACGAGAAGGTGTCGCCGTTTTCGAGTGTCGCTGTTGTTTCAGTTAATTCACTGATGCGGCCTTGGACAAAGTTACCAGTTAAAAAGTCGGTGTAGCGAATCCTTGGTGTATTTTGAACTTTTTCAAAATCAGCGATGTTACGCAGTACAGCCATAGTAACTTCAAAGTAGTCTTTGAGGTCGATTAAAGTGGTTGCTATGCCTGATTTTTCCAGTGTTTGTGCAACAGTAGCGCCGGCGAAGCCGCCACCAATGATAAGTGTATGTGTTGTGGTATTCATTCTAAGACCTCTTTTAAGTAATGAGCTTATTCTATACTGTGTTAAATTTGCAACAATGAGCAAAAATTGTATCTATGTGTGCGATTTTGATACAGAGACGCTATGGGAAATTGACGTATTATGAAGCATTGGAGTGAAGTGAGAACAGCCTACTTTGTGGCTCAAACTGGAAGTATCAGCGGCGCTGCGAAGGCGTTAGGCGTGCATCGAGCAACCATTCTTCGCCACTTAGATGTGATTGAGCAGGAGTTGGGTTCGAAGGTCTTTTTGCGTGACGCCAAAGGTTATCAGTTAACAGAGGTGGGTGAAGACTTATTGCGAGTCGCAAAGTTAACAGAAGAGCAATTTAGTGATTTTGCAACTCGTTCCAAGGGGCAACAAGGTGAGTTGCAGGGTGAGTTTATTTTAACTTCGTTAGAGTCGTTATCTGAACTCTTGATGCCTGCGGTAAAAATGTTTAGTCGCCAGCATCCCAAAATACGAATTCGTTGGTTAACCAGTTCGGAGTTGATGAAATTAGAATATGGTCAGGCTCATGTGGCGATTCGTTCTGGCCCAAAGCCACAAGACGATGATTACGTTGTTCTGCCTTTTACTCCTATAAGTTTCGGCTTGTATGCTAATGAAGATTATTTGCATGAACAGGGTACGCCGCATGATGAGCAAAGTTTAAAAAACCATAGGTTTGTATATATAGACAATGCGCCACAGCGTTTAGGGATTGTTAAATGGTTTAACGACGCCGTGCCACCTGAACAAGTGGTATGCACCAGTAATAACCGTGAGATATTAGAGCGCGCTATCCTTGATGGTATTGGTATCGGATTTATGCAATGCAACGCCTCATCACGCTTTGATAAATTAAAGCGCGTCTTGCCAGACATTCAGTGGGACTTTCCAAACTGGATTGTGACGCACGGAGATTTGCATCGCTCCGAAAAGATTCAGGCTTTCTTGAGAATCCTAAAGAGTGAGGAATATCAAGGAATAATAGTTGGGCTTAGGGGAAAATCTGAGTGAATTACTTTGTGAAGGCTTCGACCTTATAGGAAAGGCTGGTTCTTCCCAGACATTAAAAGGAGATAGACATGACTGATTTCTTGAAACACGATGCTATGCACCTGAAATTTCCGATGGAAAATCGGGAGACGGATTTTGAATGGTGGTATTTCGATGCTGAGTTGGATACGGGTGATCATGTTGTTGTGATGTGGTCCACTAATGATACTCGAGTATCACCACGACAGCCGACGGTTCGCCTAAATATTTACGCACCCGATGGACGAGAAATCAGTGAACTTGTTCGTTATTCAGAGGATCAAGTTAGTGTCTCTTATGAAAAATGCGATGCTCACATTGGTGATGATTTTTGTATTGACCAAGGTGATCATTTTGAGCTTAAGGCTTTATGCAATGGACACGGAATCCACTTGAAACTTTATAAAGACTTTCCTGCTTGGGTGGTTGGTAGAACACCTGAAGAAATAGCTCAGATTCCTATGGGTTGGACCATTGCTGTTCCGCAAGGACGTGTTGAAGGCACGCTTATCAAAGATGGGATCGAAACAGCAGTCAAAGGCAGCGGTTACCGTGATCACAACTGGGGTAAGGTTCCGGTATCCGCTGGGAAGCGGAATTGGTATTGGGGTAAGCTGCACACACCGGAATATTCCGTGGATTACTCGGTTATGATCCCGCGTGAAGGTGAGCCACAACTCAGTTGCCTTGTTTTCTCGAAGGATGGCGCTGTGATTGATCCTGTTTTTAATCGTGAAGGTTTGACAATGACAGGTTCGGTTGAAAATATGGTCTCTGCAAGTGAGAGCATACTTGGGCTGCCTTACGGAAAGACTCTTAAAATGAAAGCGTCTCAAGGGGATTTCGAGATTGAATTCCAAATTGATCAAGACCACCTTGTGATGGTTGAAAGGCCTTTAAAAGAGTGTGCACCTAATGGCGAGCCAGCTTATCGCTATATTGGCAATGAAACCATTCGGATTACCAAAGCCGGTAAAACGCAGGAGTTTAAAACAAAGGCCTTGCATGAGATTGTCTTCACTATACGCGAAGATGATCAGTATGATGGGTACGAAGGCTAATACAGCTAAGAGAACGGCATAGGTTGATTCTCCTCTTTAAGTATTTTTGAGGGGAATCAATTTCCTATTGAGATTTACATCGCTTCGAAAAGATTCAGGTCTATTAGAAACGATCTATTAGGTTGTTTTTCATTTGTTGAGCAACTTGGCTAAAGATCTCCAGATCTTCTTCTTTGATTCCCTCAATCATCCTACTTTCCATCTTATCTGATAAGGCTTTTAGCTTTCCTTGCAGGACTGCTCCTGTGGCGGTTAATTCCAGAAACTGACTGCGTTTATCGTTCGGATTAGGCTTTTTTGTAATCAATTCTTGATCAATAAGGTGGTTTACTAGGCGAGTGATTTGCGCCTTGTCTCGTTTGAATAATGCCGCAATATCCATTGCCGTTGAGCCGGGAATTTCACCAATGATTTTTAAAACCCGCACATGCATAGGGCTAATGCCCAGATTTTGGATGTCCAGCTGGTTATTGAGTTGTTGCTTAATGGCGTGAGCCAAATGAAATGTTGCTTCGATATTGATGGCTTTGAACATGATATAAACCTTTAGCTATATAGTTGACAATATCATCTAGTTTTATTATGGTTGCCATTATCAACTAATTATTAAGCCGATTCAAGATTTGAGGAGAAGTGCATGACAAATTCAACAGTGAAAACGGGTGCAGCGAAAAGGCCGCTTTATCAAAAAATTCTCGTTATTGCTTGTTTGGTGAGCGTTGTTGGCGGCTCACTGACGGGAATCATGACTTACATAAATGTGGGCTTCAGAGAGAGTTTCTTTATTGATTGGCTTTCATCGTTTGCCATTGCGGTTTTAGTCATGGCGCCTGCTGGTTTGTTGTTTATGACGATGATTAGTAAGTCCCTTGAGAAGCTCTTACCTAATGCTCATAACATGCTTCGCCAAGTATTAACTGGCATTGGTATGGCTTTCGTAATGGAGTCAATATTGGCCGTTAGCACCACAGCAAACTTAACTGGGTTTACCAATGCCGATGTTTTTATCAGTACATGGCAACAGGCTTTTCTTGCGGCTTTGCCTTTTGGCTTGTGTATTGGCTTAACGATGTCGCTGGTATTGAAGCCGAAGCTTGAGAAATTCATGGCCAGCTAAGTGAAAGTGCTTAATATGGTTAAATATTGAACAGATAGTCTTATTCTCCATTCAACTTTAACTTTATAGTGTTTAAATCTAAAAACTCCTTGTTTTTAGGTTTTTTATTCCTCGCTTTGTTTTTCTAATAGATCCGACTTATTTTTCATGCTAGATTCGCACCGCCGCGGTGCATCGCAGCATCTTGTTCTGTCTAATGTTTGGATGGAATGGTGTTTGAGTTGCCATTTCCGCTTGCGATAAATGACAGAATTTATCGATAAAAAATAACAACTAATAAAGCTCATCGAGCTAATTTATTCGAGGACTATCTATGCAAGAGTTCATTGATTTCTTAAATGGGATCATTTGGAGCCCAGCTCTAATCTATCTATGTCTAGGAGCAGGCCTGTTTTATTCGGTTTTGACTCGCTTCGCCCAAGTACGACACTTTAAAGAAATGTGTTCGCTGCTTTTTAAATCAAATGAGTCGGAAAAAGGGATTTCATCTTTCCAAGCATTAGCGGTTTCTTTATCTGGTCGTGTTGGCGTAGGTAACATCGCAGGTGTTGCGGCAGCAATTGGCTTTGGTGGCCCTGGCGCTGTTTTTTGGATGTGGGTTGTAGCATTTCTAGGCGCAAGTACGGCTTATGCTGAATCAACATTAGGTCAACTTTATAAAGTAAGCGATAACGGGCAATACCGTGGTGGCCCAGCTTATTACTTTGAGCGTTGCCTTGGCTTTCGCTGGTTAGGCGTTTTGTTTGCTCTTGCGTCTATCTTGGCTTGCGGTATTTTCCTTCCAGGCATTCAAGCAAACTCTGTTGGTAATGCGGTTGTACAAATTTTCGGTGAAGGTACGCTTGTTTCTAGCTCATTTGGTGAAGTCGGCTCCACTAAATTGGTTGCGTTGGCGATCATCTTGGTTGTATTAGCCTTCATCATTTTTGGTGGTATTAAGCGTATCGCTAACTTCACTCAAGTTGTCGTGCCTTTTATGGCATTAAGCTACATTGTGATGGCTTTGATCGTTGTCTTTCTGAACATTGACAAAGTTCCTGGCATCTTTGGTTTGATCATCTCGGATGCTTTCACAGCGCAAGCGGGCTTTGGTGCTGCAATCGGTTGGGGTGTGAAGCGTGGTGTTTATTCAAATGAAGCAGGTCAGGGAACTGGTCCTCATGCCGCTGCTGCCGCAGAAGTTCAGCATCCTGCTCAGCAAGGTTTGGTTCAAGCTTTTTCTGTTTACGTTGATACCTTGTTTATTTGTACGGCAACTGCGTTGATGATCTTGATCACTCAGCAATACAACGTACAAGGCGCATTGGCTGACGGTCAGTTCATTGTACAAAACGTTGATCCATCAACCATTATCTCTTCGCCTGCCTTTACACAAATGGCATTAGCAAGCGTCTTTGGAAGTGTTGGTCCTATCTTTGTTGGGGTTGCGCTTTTCTTTTTCGCGTTTACGACGATTTTGGCTTATTACTACATCGCAGAAACTAACGTAGCTTACTTGCGTAAAGCGCTAAAAGTGAACATTTCACTGACAATTGTTAAGTTGCTGATCATGTTTATGGTGGCTTACGGTACAGTGAATACGGCTGGTTACATTTGGAACTTAGGCGATGTTGGTGTTGGTCTTATGGCTTGGCTGAACATTGTTGGTATTCTTGCGATTTTCTTTATGGCAAAACCAACCATGAAAGCGCTAAAAGATTATGAAGATCAAAAAGCCTCTGGCGTGACGGATTACACTTTCAACCCTAAAGCGCTTGGCATTAAAGGTGCGGAGTTTTGGGAAAAGCGTTATGACGAACAACAAGCTAAGAAAGCAGACACAAAATAGTGTGTGCCGTAGCTATTCAAGCTGATTGAAACCAGATAATCAGCATGAAAAAAGAGTCAGCTCGTGAAAACGGCTGGCTCTTTTTTTGTTTTTAGCTTCCTAAAATAGACAAACAAGATGGAAATGATTACCTCTGCCGACACAAGAGTAATATTCAGATGTATTAATTTGTCTTCGGTATGTATTCTGTCTAATCAACTATTAGACAATGTTTGGGTACAAGGTATGAAAGATCCATTAGGTAAGCCTGTTCTACAAGGCTATGTATTTGCCTTAATTGCTGTATTTATTTGGACGGGCTTTATTTTGATTTCTCGTGCTGGGTCTCTCGCGTCCTTGTCTTTATACGACATGATGATGGTGCGCTTTGGTACGGCATTCGTGCTGTTTAGTCCAGCGATATGGATCAATAGAAAAGCCATATTTCAGTGGAAGATGATGGTGCTTGGCTGCATTGGCGGTTTGGCGTATTCGCTGTCTGCTTTTCTTGGTTTTCAATATGCGCCAGCCACTCATGGCGCTTTGTTATTGCCGGGTCTCATGCCTATTATGATTGCAGTTTTGGCTTATTTTTTAGCGGGAGAAAGGCAATCTCGTTTTGCTTGGATGGGAATTGGCGTGAGTAGCTTCGGGATATTGATCTTGCTGCTAGAGACCATCTTTTCTGGCGTGTCTTATGTTATTGGTGATTTTAGCTTTATTTCAGCCTGCTTTTTCTGGGGCATTTTTACGGTTCTTTTAAGACGCTGGAAGTTTGTTCCTTGGCATGTGACATTGGGTGTGATTACCTTCACGACGCTTATTTTCACACCTTATTATTTGACCTTGATTCCTGATGTTTTACAGGGCGTTTCTTATGGCATGATTGGCTTACAAGCTTTCTATCAAGGAGTCATTGCGGTTGCTGTGCAGTTTGTTTGTTATGGCAAAGCCGTTCACATACTAGGTGCAACGAAAATGGGCGCTTTGATGGCCTTGGTTCCTTTGCTGGCCAGTGTGATGGCGGTACCTTTGTTTGGCGAGCCTGTCACGGTTGGTTTGTTGGTCGCGTTGGTGTGTATCATTCTTGGAACCATGATAGGAACTTTTCTTCCTGTCAAAGCGCCTATGTTAAAGCGTCGAGATACATAAGGTTTTTTAGTTTTTTGCGATCGAATATGGACACAGCGAGTGAGTTATTAAAGGATGAAGTTATGAGTGAACCGAAAGAAGTGGCTTTGCCAGAGCAGAGTAAAATACAAGCCATTGCCAGTGGGGCGAGTTTTTACGATGCTTGGGAAATGCCAACGATCAATCCAGATTTGGCGCCATTGGAGCAATTTCTTCGAGTGATGAAACAGACACCTAAATGGTTTGATCGATTGATGGTTTTGAGGAATCGTGTTGTTAGCTTGTTTGGGCTTAAGGATTTAGGCGCGTTCTCAGAAATGGATGAGAGCAAACCAAGCTCAGATTATAAAACGGGTGATCGAGTTGGCATTTTCACGCTCATTGAGAATGACCAAAATGAGGTGTTGCTCGGAGACGATGACAACCATCTTCGCGTTGTTTTATCCATTCATAAAAAGACAGACGCTTCTACAGGTTCAACCTTTATAACGGTTTCTACTGTTGTTCATGTGAAAAACTGGTTGGGCAAGCTTTATATGATTCCAGTAGCGCCAGCCCATAAAATCATAGCGAAAAGAATGACGAAATCCATTGGTATCTAGCTTGTCTCATTTGGCTTTTTGAGACACTTTTCCCACATGAATTAAGCTTGTGAGTTTAATGAGTGGCTTGATGATCAGTTGAGCACTTCCCACAATAAACAGCCAAGTTCCGCTTTCAACTAGGGAATCGTTCAAGAAAAAGAAGCTGCCAATTAAGAACCAAACCGCGATAAGTAAATCATTTAAGGCGCCGAGTGCTTCGTATCGTCGCTGTATGACAATATGCTCGCTGCCAATATCTAAATCCAATTCAACCCCTTGCTTCATTGTTTTCTCCTTTTGAGTGCTTTTGTATTCTCGCACTTGATACTAGAGGGCTTAGTGGCTTTTCTCTAGGGTATAAAAAGTAAGGAAAGTGAATGATGCAGTGAGCAGTAAGGGATTGTTCTGGTTTTTACGAATTATTATCATTGTTTTTTTGAAAGTATAAACATAGGGGAAACTCATGTTGGGGCGTCTAAAAGCATGTATTTATGGAGTGGTATTGTTTATGTCTGGGTGTGACTATATTCCCCATTCTGCTGAATGGGCGTTGGATAAGCAAGAGACAGAGCAATGGATGAGCACGGCAGAAGACTTTTCGACTGCGATTGATAGAGCGTTTCAGACTCATCAAGTTGTGATGCTGGGCGACTACCATTGGAATGAAAAAGTCATATCGGACTATGTTCGTTTATTGGAGCAGCCCGGCTTTCTGGATGAGGTAAAGCATCTAGTGGTTGAGTTTGGCAACAGTCGCTATCAAAAATCGCTAGACGATTACTTAAACGGTCATTCAGATGATGCCAGTATTCTGGATAGAGTGCGTCGTGATGCTTTGTTTTTCACCGCTTGGATGCCTGATATCTATGTCGATTTTTTTATGGCGGTAAGGCGCTATAACTTGTCTGTTGCGGATTATCAGCGAGTAAGAGTTTGGTTGGCTGAAGCGCCTTTTTATTGGGAAGAGGTTTCTGAAGCATCTGACTGGAAAAGCGCCGCTGACAATAAAACCGCAGGCTTTTTAAACGTCGCTCACGATGCGATGGAGTTGAATGAAAAAGTGCTCATGGTATTTGGCGCTTTTCATCTGTTGGATGTTTCTAATGCGCCAGAAGGTGTGTCATTACCTTTAGGTACGTTATTGAAACATGCGTATCCTGAACAAATTTTTACAGTATGGCCGATCACTGAATCAATACCGAATGCGGCCTTATCTTCATTGAAAGAGCCTTCTTTATTACTGACGAGCCAACCTGAAGCGAAGAAGCTTTCTTTCCTTGATGTCTTACCAAAGGCGAAAGTGCGTTTAGGCGCTTATGGGTATCAAGACAGCAGTGTCGATGAGCTAATTGATGGATTGCTTTATATTGGCGAGAGCGAACTTAGTACAAAACTGCCAAACTCAGTGATGCAAGACGAGGAGTGGTTGAAAGAAATGGAAGCACGCTTGACGATTATCGGTGGTCGACCTTTGTCAGCCTTTAAAGAAATGTTATCTAATAGCCAACCCTAATCTAGAGTTTATAAATAAGAGAACAGACGTATGACCTATGATGAGTTCAATCAATTTTGTGGCTCTTTGCCGGTGACAACCCACGTTGTGCAATGGGGAAATTCTCAAGTGTGGAAGGTTGGCGGTAAGTTGTTTGCTGTGGGTGGTTGGAATAAGGATGGTGGGCCTGCGTTTACCTTTAAAACGTCTGATTTGAATTATGAGTTTTTACGCAATAAAGAGGGTTACAGGCCTGCGCCTTATCTTGCGTCTCGTGGTATGAAATGGATTCAGCAGTTTGAAGGGACAAAAGATTTAGATGAAGAACTAAAGTATTACATTGAAGAATCTTATCGTATTGTGTCTTTGGGTTTAACGAAAAAGAAACAAAAGGAATTGGGTCTGAATCAAGGCTAGAGACGTAGAAAATATGATTTAAGCTTTGTGAATCGAGTAACCATGAGACGAAAAAATGCCCTATTAAGCACAGCCTAATAGGGCATTTTTATGAGTTAGTAATAACTAAAAACTAGCTTGTTTTTTTGTTGTATACAGACTCATCTAATTCACCTTCGCTTTTAGCAACCAAGGTAGAAACCATCAAGTCACCACAAACGTTAACGCTTGTACGAGCCATATCAAGAATACGGTCGATACCAGCAACAATCGCTAGACCTTCCATTGGCAAGCCAACAGTTGTTAGAACCAATGACAACATGATTAAGCCAGCACCAGGAACGCCCGCAGTACCGATAGACGCTAGTGTTGAAGTCGCAATGATAAGCATGTAGTCAGACATAGAAAGATCAATGCCGAATGCTTGAGCGATGAAGATTGCACACACACCTTGGTAAAGCGCTGTACCGTCCATGTTGATTGTCGCACCAAGTGGCAATACAAAGCTTGAAATGCCTTTAGAAACACCCAGTTCTTCGCGTGCTGCTTTGATAGTGCTAGGAAGCGTGCCAGAACTACTTGTTGTCGTGAAAGCAACAGAAGCAGGAGCGATTAAGCCTTTCAAGTAGCCTACAGGGCTAAGGCGAGCAACTGTGCTGATCAAACCACAATGCACAACAAGAACGTGGATGATGCAACCGATGTAAACCGCAGCAACCACTTTGATTAGAGGCATTAGGATGTCTAAACCGTATTTTCCTGTTACCCAAGCCATTAAGCCGAAGATACCGTATGGCGCTAACTTCATAACAAGTTCAGTTAGTTTGTACATTGCTTCAGCTAGGCTTTCGAATACAGCGATAGCAGGTTTTGCTTTTTCGCCACAAAGAGTTAAAGCAACACCTAGACCAAGAGCAAATACGATGATTTGTAGAATGTTACCAGACGCTAGTGCGTTGATTGGGTTTTGAGGAATCAAAGCCAAAAGTGTTTGGATAAGAGTCGGGGCTTCTTTTGCAACAGGTGCTGCTGCGCCCGCTGTCATGTTGATGCCTTCACCTGGAGCCATGAAAATGCCTAAACCAAGACCGATGCTGATTGCAACGGCTGTTGTGCCTAGGTAAAGGACAACAGATTTAAGACCAATACGACCCATTTTACGAGTGTCTTCCATCGAAGTAACACCCACAACCAAAGAACAGAAGACCAAAGGAACGATCAACATTTTGATTGTGTTAATGAACAAAGTACCGATTGGTTTTAAAAGTTCTGCGTTTGGTCCCATGATCGAACCTGCGATCACACCTAGCACCATACCAATTAAGATTTTTTTCCAGAGCGGCATGCCCTTCCAGAATCCAGGGGTGGTTTGTTCTGCTGTACTCATAGTTATTTCCTTTGCGATAGTTATGATTAGGGATCTTTTTTTAGGGTCCCATTAATAGTGATTCGGTATTGAGAATCTGCTCGACCAGCCTTGTTGTTAAAATGAAGCACTCAGCTCATTTAATGAGTCTTATCGGTGTCTGCATACTTCTTCCATATATTGATACATAGCAACAGCAGTGCCAGTTTATTTGAAAAGATATAAGCTATTGAAATATATGAATTTATTTTTAATTTTTAGGGTTTTGCGAGGATCTTAAAGGGTATAACAAAAGGAATATATGATTCTTTGTAATTTGATTTTTACAATAAAAACAAAGAGTTAGTTTGACTATAATAGTTATAGCTATTCCTTTGGTTATAGGGGGAATGTTTGCATAATTGACGATATTTTGAACAAATATTTACGCGATTAAACAAACATTTTGTAGGCCTAGGGAAGCTACGAATAAGTCTTCCCTAGTTAATGTCGCTATCGGATTCTTTTTTCTTTAAGCGTTTACTTAATGCCGGTTGAGAAATACCGAGTAATCGAGAAGCGATGGATTGATTTCCTTGCGAGCGACGCATGGCTTCTTCGATGAGTAAGTCATTGGTTTCTTGTAAGGTTGGCAATGGCATATCTGGTTTAAACAGCAGGGTTTCAGGTGTGTCTACATCTGGGATGGATGTCATGTTTAGGGCGCGACGGAAACTTTCCATAGATAATATTTTGGCTTTATGCTGACTCATCGCGTCATAAGCTAATGCTCTTAGCTCCCTGACGTTGCCAGGGAAAGGGTAGTTTGCCAATAACACTAATAGCTCTTTTGGTATGGTCGGCTTACGTTTGTTCAGTTCTTTCGCTGCTTCCGTTAAAAAGTAGTCCAGCAGTAATGGGATGTCTTGTTTACGGTGACGAAGGGCTGGAATCTCAACGTGGTGGATTCTTAACCGATAGAAAAGGTCCTTTCGAAACTCTCCTGTTTGCTGCTTTTTCTCTAGGTCCTGATGAGTCGCTACAATGACTCTTGCCTTGATGCGTTTTGGCCGGTCGCTTCCTAAAGGATAATATTCTCCTTCCTGTAGAAGTCGTAACAGCTTTATTTGCGACGCAGAGCTCAGGTCGCCAATTTCATCCAATAACAAAGTCCCGTTTGCGGCTTGTTCTATCATGCCTGCTCGCGCTGTGTCTGCACCTGTAAAAGCGCCACGATGATGACCAAATAAAGTGTCTGCAAACACGTTGTCGTCTAAGCCAGCTACGTTGACACAGATAAGAGGGCCAGGGCGGTTGCTCAAGGTATGAACGGCGTGGGCGATTTGCTCTTTTCCTACGCCACTTTCTCCGCCTATTAATAGCGGTTGGTTGCTAATCGCAACAGACTCTAGATACTGAAAAACAGAGTGCATGCTTTTATCTTGAGTGATAATTTCGGAAAAAACTTCAGGATGTTCGAGCGTGCCAGATAGAAACTTTTGGCGCATCTTTTGGTTTTCAATTTGCATCTCTTTCATTCTGATGGCACGGCTAACACCTTCGATTAAACGGTCTTCTTCCGTTGTTTTAACAAAGTAATCGTAAGCGCCTAAGCGTATGCAGTTCACCGCGGTTTCTAGCTGATTTAGACCACTAAGAATGATGACAGAGATGTCTGGGTATTCTTCAACAATCTTTTTTAATAGTGTTTCGCCAGATATGTAAGGCATGGTTAGGTCTAGCAAGACTAAACCAATTTGTTTTTGGGAAATGATATCCATAGCTTCACGACTGTCGTGACAGCGGTGAAGGTTGTTAAAGCCATGTCGTTCCAACGAGATGCTGAGGCTGCGTAAAAAAGACACCTCGTCATCTATCATTAGGATACCAAAGTCAGGGTTACTACTTATGCTCATATCGATTGGTCCCTATGAATTGCCGGCAGTGAGACTAAGGCTTTGGTGCCTT
This sequence comes from Marinomonas algae, assembly GCF_047525555.1. Taxonomy (NCBI): domain Bacteria; kingdom Pseudomonadati; phylum Pseudomonadota; class Gammaproteobacteria; order Oceanospirillales; family Oceanospirillaceae; genus Marinomonas; species Marinomonas algae. Next base: position 43,525 of record NZ_JBLIXK010000011.1, read on the forward strand.
GGCCTAGTTCAGATGTATATGTCAGTGTGCCTCCGTGATCATTAATGATGCTGGAGGATATGGATAGCCCAAGCCCTGTGCCGCCTTCTTCTCGCTTTGTGGTGAAGAAAGGATCGCTAAGGCGAGGAAGATCGCTTGAATCGATACCGCAGCCTTGGTCGGATATTTCCAAGCAAAGGCGGTTGGTTTTTTGAAGGTAATAGGTAGAAATGCTAATGCTTTTGTTAGCGTCATCTAGGGCTTGGCAAGCATTAACAATAAGGTTTATGACGACTTGTTCTATTCGTTGCGCGTTGCCCAAAAATAAAGGCAATTGATTCCCATAATGGGTTTCAAAATGGTTGGTTGATTTTCGGATGGTGTTATCAACAAGGCGGACAGATAAAGCGACAACGTCATTAAGGTTTACGTTCTCGTATGAGTCTGCGGGTCTTTGGTGAGCGAAATCCCGAAGGTCGTTTACTATTCTGCGAATGCGTTGTGTTCCGGCTAGCATGTCATCCAAAATGGCTGGAATTTCCGTTCGTAGACGACTATAGGTCAGCCCAGCAAAGTCGAAATCACCTTCGTTTTGATAGCGCTCTTCTAGCATGGGTTCCATGTCTTGGTACATTTCTTTTATGACGGGCAAATTCAATAAAAGTAGGCTACTAGGATTATTAATTTCATGGGCGACACCTGCCACTAACACACCAAGCGAGGTCATTTTATCGGCTTGGATTAATTGTTCATGTTGTCGTTTTATTTCGTCAGTTCTAAGGGAAACTTGACGAGTTAGCATTCTGTTCCATATCACAATCCCGCTTAGAATAAGAAACAACAAGGCAGAAGCGATACCAGTAAACAGCCCTATTTTCTCCCAAGGCAAACTTGGTTTTTCAAGAGTGCCTAGCCATTTCTCGTATAGAGCTTGCTGGCGACCGGTATTTTTTAGAATGGCTAATCCTTCACTGAATTGGGCTAATAATTGAGGGTGATTTTTAGGAAGCGCGTAGCCATATTCCAGCGTGCCAAAGGGTTTTCCTACGGGCGTTATGTTTGATAGTTCAAGTTCTCGACCAAGATAAAGACCAGGTAAGTTGGCAACCAAGGCATAATCATGCTTGCCAGACGCCAGCATTCGCAAGGCGGCAGCGTGAGTGTCTACCAGAATCAGTGTGGCTTGAACATTCTGTTGCAGCAGGTAGTCGTGCATGATGCCGCCTTCCTGAACTATGACTTCTTTGTTTGTCAGTGCGGATAAAGAAGAAACCCTTGATTCGCCTTTTCGAGCAAAAATAGATTGATTAATAATGGCGTGAGGAGGCGTGAAGTCGAACTCCTGATTTCGGTCTTCGGAATACACCATGCCTTGAAGAACGTCGATCTCACCTTCTGTTAACTTGGTTCTCATGCTGTCCCAAGTGCTCAGCTGTATATCGATGTCCATGCCCATGACTTCTGCAATGGCGCGCGTCAGTTCAACGTTGTAGCCATCAGGTTGTCCTTGCTCATTGAGAAACTCATAAGGAGGGTAATTGTGATCTCCGCCGATTAACACTGTGGAATGCGGTGTCGTGATATCTTTTGCCACAGCCTCAATTGACGTTAGCAGTAAAACTGATAACAGAAAGAATAAGGAGAATAGGGGCTTAATCGTTTGTTTCATAATGCTCTGATCGTTCTTACCAAAGGTTTTCTGCCTCGTTGGAAAGTGAACGACGACAAGGGTAAAGGCGTATTTTCAATTAAATAGACCCGCGTTTATGGGAGCGGTTCAATTTATATAGGATAAAAGCCTTGTTCTCATTCTTCTACATTTATTGTGTGTGAACGAAATGGCTTATGTTGGTACACGAATGGAGTGTACATCCCATTGAATAAAAACAGAAATTTTTGCGTTGTGAAAAATGTCGATGTGAGGAATGTGTTTGGCGTTTAGACCAATGGAACAAGTGGTTTAGGTTGTGTGAGTCATCAGACGAGAATAACTTTATTAACGAATTCATACAGCACGCAACAAACAAATTTGTTACAGTTCGCCGTTGTTTAAAAAAGGTAGCACCTCTGTATCATGTCCATTCGATATTCTGTTGACGCATTGCCCGCTTTTTCGGTTGACCCTGAACAGTTTGATGTTCTGCAGTCGGCTCGCCATTTTCGTGAATATTTATTGGAAGCCATCCGTAAGGCAACCACTCGAATCTATATTGTTGCTCTCTATCTTGAAGACGATGACGCTGGGCGAGAAGTGCTAGCAGCGCTTTATGAAGCCAAATTACGAAACCCTAAGCTAGATGTAGTTGTGTGTGTCGATTGGCATCGAGCTCAGCGAGGTTTGGTTGGCGCAGCAAAATCTAAGGGTAACGCCGCGTTTTATCAGGCTTATGCTGAGAAATACGGCATCTCAGTGCCGGTTTATGGCGTTCCAGTTCGTACTCGAGAAGTGTTCGGTGTGTTGCACCTCAAAGGCTTTGTGATTGATGACACTGTGATTTATACCGGTGCCAGTTTGAACAACGTTTACTTGCACCATAAAGACCGCTACCGTTTTGACCGCTACCATACTATTCAGCATGCACATTTAGCTGATTGCATGGTGGACTTTGTTCGACAGGACATGATCGAGCAGTCGGCGGTTCATAACTTGTCTCAGGTTGATTTGCCAAGTACGAAAGAAATCAAATTATCGATTCGAAAATTCCGTATTGCCTTGAGTAAGTCGTCCTATAAAGTTAAACCAGAATCTGTTGAAGAAGCGCACGTTGCCGTAACGCCTTTGGTCGGTGTGGGACGAAGGAATAACCTTCTCAATAAGCAGATTCTTGCTTTGCTGGCCAATGCGAAGGAAGAGATCGTTTTATGTACGCCGTATTTCAATTTCCCGAAACCAATTCTAAGAGAAGTAAAGCGAGCGATTAAGCGCGGCGTGAAAGTCGATATTGTCGTGGGCGATAAAACCGCCAATGATTTTTACATCGCTCCAGATCAGCCGTTTAAAGCCATTGGTGGTTTGCCATATTTATATGAAATGAATTTGCGCAAGTTTGCGGTGGTGAATGAGAAGTACACGAAATCAGGAATTTTGTCTCTTCACCTCTGGAAGCACGACTTTAATAGTTACCATTTAAAAGGAATATGGGTAGACCGCAAAACTACTTTGCTGACAGGTAACAATGTTAATCCAAGGGCATGGTCGTTAGACTTGGAAAATGGTTTGCTCATTAAAGACCCTCAAAAACGACTAGAAGCAAAGTTCAGTGCGGAGTTTGATAATATCTTTCAGCATACTCAGCGGGTTGCTTCATGCAGCCAATTAGAGACATTGCAAGATTATCCATCGAAGATTCAGAGGCTATTGAAAAAAGTTGTTCGTACTAGAATGGATCGATTATTAAAGCGAATTTTATAACTCGGCTAAATCTCTTGTTTTAGAACCATATTCATTTAGAGCCAAGCAAAAAGGCGAACTCATTTGGAATGAGTTCGCCTTTTTGCTTTTGGTTGCTAGCTTTGAAAAGCTATTTGGTTTTCAGGTTTTTCTTGATGGTATTTGAGTACCAATTTAAGAAGTTAATGACGCCAAATTCGTAGGTTTCGGAATAAGGACCTGGTCGATAGCCGATGGAGTTAATGCCAAGCTGGTTACGCTCACCAAGGACTTTGTCTTGCTCGTTGGTTGCATCCCATACTTTGCGTAGGTTTTCTGGATCGTAGTCCACGCCTTCAACCGCGTCTTTGTGGACAAACCATTTGGTGGTGACAAGGCTTTCTTGAGCGGAAATGGGTAATACGCGAAAAACGATAAAATGGTCAGACTGCATGTGATTCCAAGAGTTAGGTAAATGCAGAATACGCATGGAGCCAAGTTCTCTGTTTTTAATGCGTCCGAGCATTTTTGTACAAGCCGCTAGTCCGTCAATGGTCATAACTTGAGTGCCTTTCTTGAGAGGCATGCGCACGATCCTGTTGCGCTGCACTTCGCCAAAGCTTTTGAGCTTATGCGGAATGCCTTCTGCATCCCATTTCGCTGCTTGGTCGGCGTGTAATTCTAGGAAGTTTTTTGACGCTCTAGGGTCTTCTGTGTCGTCTTCTTCTAGTAGTGTTTGGAGAAGTTCAGGATGGCTGCCGACGCAGTGATAGCATTCACGATTGTTCTCTAAGACCAGTTTCCAGTTGGCGCGTTCATACATGGTAGATTCCACCGCTAACTTGGTGTTTTCCACGTCATAAGGTTCCATGTAGGTTTCGAGAGTGTCTAGGAAATCGTCAAAGCCGTCGTCTGGTGCTTCTTTGCCAAGGCAAACGAAAATAAAGCCGCCTGCAGTTTTGCAAAAAGCGGGTTTGAGTCCATGTTGCCCTTTGTCGAAGTCCTTATTCATTTCTGTGCCAGCGAAAAGCAAATTGCCTTTTAAGTCATAAGTCCATTGATGATAAGGGCAAACAAGGTTGGCGACTTTTCCTCTGTGTTCTGTGCAAATTAATGAGCCACGATGAGAGCAAGTATTGTGAAATGCGTTCACATTGCCTTCGGCGTCGCGCACCACTAAAACAGGGTTTTGCCCAACTTCTACCGTGATGTAATCGCCTTTTTTAGGGATTTCACTGGTCATACCAACAAACAGCCATTCTTTTTGAAAGACTTCTTCCATATCGACTCGGAACATATGTGGGTCGTTGTAGAGCGGCGCATCTAATGAGTAATGGTTCAGACGCTTAGTCAGCATATCGGACATGGCTGTTTTTGCTTCATCAACGGAAGCGTGGCGAACATTGAGGAGATCGTGTTGATTCATCTTTCTGGGCCTTCATGACAAAAAGATTGATTGAACTGCTTTTCAGCGCATTTGATTACGAGGCTATAGTGGCGCAATTAAACTAGTCGGAAATGACCATTCACGACATGAGTTGATACATAAATCGACTCTCTATGTCTTGTGCTGACTAGGTTTGGCTGCCATGAGCAACAAATTGTCGGTTAGGGTTAACTTGGATTGATTAACTGGCTCCAGAATGATTCGAAACAGTGCCATAACGAATTTAACTTAAGAGATCCTATTATGACTGACTCTTCTACGCCTTTGGTGAATGCGGATTACTTAGCTCCCGTGAATACCCAGACTTGGGTGAATGGACGACATAACGTGCGTTGCGTGAAGGTGATTCATGAAACATGGGATGTACGCACCTTTTGCTTTATGGCTGAACAGCCTGTGATGTTCTTTTTTAAGCCAGGGCAGTTTGTCACCTTGGAATTAGAAATTGAAAACAAACAGGTAATGCGTTCCTACACGATTTCCAGTTCTCCTTCTGTGCCTTACAGCTTTTCGATCACGGTGAAGCGTGTTGCTGGTGGCGAAGTGTCTAACTGGTTACATGATAATTTGACGGTCGGTTCTGAATTGGCTGTGCATGGCCCAGTAGGGAATTTCAATTGCATTGATTTCCCATCCGACAAGGTGCTGCTTTTGTCTGGCGGTGTTGGGATTACGCCTGTGATGTCTATGGCTCGTTGGTGGTTTGATACTAATGCCGATGTGGATATTACCTTTATTCACAGTGCTCGTTCACCGCGAGATGTGATTTACCCTAGAGAGTTGGATCACATGGCGTCTCGCCTCGACAATTTTGGCTTGTACCTTATTGTTGAGCGCATGGAGAACGGCTTGCCTTGGCAAGGTTATCGAGGTTATTTAGATGCCGCTAAGTTAGACATGATTTCGCCCGATTTTATGGAGCGTGAGATCTTCTGTTGTGGGCCTGCGCCTTATATGAAAGCGGTTAAAGCGCTTTTGCAGTCGCGAGGCTTTGATATGTCTCACTACCATGAAGAATCTTTCGGCGAAACGCCTGTGAGTGCTGTGGAAGATGCGATTGAACAAGCTGAAGTGGCGTTAGCGGAAGCAGAAGCGGTGAATCAAGAGGATTTGTTGCGTGTTGAGTTTTCAGGGAGTGGTAAAAGTGTTCAAGTGACAGCAGGAGAAACCCTGCATACAGCGGCCGCGAAATTGGATGTCATGATTCCAAAAGCTTGTGGTATGGGAATTTGTGGTACCTGTAAAGTTATGGTGAAAAGTGGTGAAACCCAGATGGATCATAATGGCGGCATTACGGATGATGACGTTGAAGAGGGTTATGTTTTGTCTTGTTGTACTGTGCCTAAATCCGATGTTGTGATTGAGTATTAGACTAGGGAGCTATATTGCTTTTCAGAATAAGAATATTTTTTTTCTAAATATACGTTCAGTTTAAGCGCATTCTTGATCTATATTAGTGCGTGGTGTCAGCTTGATGTGTCGACTATAGGCTCTATAGCTGCTCACTGACTCTGGAAAGCGTTAAGTTTCCTTAAAATAAAAAAGTTGTCTAATAAATGGTCTGCATTTTGCTTTGTTCGATTTATGTTTTTTTACAGTAGATAGCAATATCGAACATGAATCATCGCCAAGCAGTAGACGTAAATGGCACACGTATGGGGATATTAATATGGAAATGACAACAGACTCTTCTCTCGTTTTTGAAGCGAAGGGAACAACTAAAATAGGCTTTTTGTTGCTTGATCATTTCACCATGATCGCTCTTGCTTCCGCAATTGAGCCATTGCGTATGGCGAACCAGTTATCTGCTGAAGAACTTTATAGTTGGAGTTTGATTTCAGAAGATGGCGGTGCGGTTGTAGCCAGTGACGGTTTAAGTTTGACGCCTGACTTTTCACTTCAAGATAATGTTGATTTTGACCTGATTATTGTTGCTGGTGGCGTTGATATTACTCGCACTTATACGAACAAACAGGTTTCTTGGTTAATGAAGCAAAGCCGCAAAGGTGTTCAGCTAGGCGGGATTTGTACAGGCGCTTATGTGCTGGCTCATGCTGGTTTATTGGATGGCTACCAATGTAGTGTTCATTGGGAATGTTTAACCGCATTGCAGGAAACTTATCCGAAAGTGAATTGCAATAATCGACTGTTTTCTTTGGATCGTGATCGTATGACATCGTCTGGTGGCAGTGCGCCAATGGATATGCTTTTGAATATGATGACGAAACAGCATGGGGCGCGCTTGTCGAACGCCATTTCCGACATGTTTATTTGTGATCGTATTCGCAATGAATCTGATCAACAGCGTATGCCGATGCGCCAATTCAACAGTGTGGGCATGTGTACGCCTAAGTTGGTGGATGTAATTGAGTTAATGGAAAATAACTTAGAAGAGCCTATCGAGTTGGATGAGCTAGCTTCTTTTGTTGATGTTTCTCGTCGCCAAATCGAGCGTATGTTCCATCGCCATTTAGATTGTTCTCCTTCTCGTTACTACCTTCGACTAAGGCTTGAAAGGGCACGTAAACTATTGAAACAGTCTAATATGTCGATTGTTGAGATATCGATGGCTTGTGGCTTTATTTCTACTCCGCACTTTAGTCGTTGTTATCGAAAACACATTGGTGTTTCACCTCGTGATGAACGCAAAATCGCTTGGAAAGGTGAAACAACGAAACCTAGAACAACGGAAGAAGGTGATGCTGTTGTTTACATGCCTCATGCTCAAGAAGCACTTAATCAATCACACTCTGAACCAAGTTACGGCTCGGTGAGTATGTGATTAAGGTGTAGGTTCAAGTGAAAAGAGCTCATTGAGCTCTTTTTTTATGCCTCGTGTTTTGCATTGAAAAAATCGATAAGTTCGACCAAATATCTGTATAAATTTAATCTCTTGGGTGGTGCTATGATGCTCATATTGAAATATAGTTTCGTGCAGGAGAAGACAAATGAGTTCAGCTATTTTAAAACGACTTCCGCTGGAAATGTTCTGGCCGACGTTTGACCCTTTTTTATTTTGTGCTTTTCATAATGATAAATACCCTAAAGGCGATGGAAGCATGGGGCCTGCTGAGTCGTTAGCAGGGCGTGCGTTGGGTCAAGACTTTGCAGGCATCGACGGTTGGAGAATGTATCACGGGAAAAAAGTTCCAGGCTTTCCGGCTCATCCTCATCGTGGTTTCGAAACAGTCACAGTCGTCAATAAAGGCTTGGTTGATCATGCCGATTCGATGGGCGCGGCTGGTCGTTACGGAGAAGGTGATACCCAGTGGATGACCGCAGGAGCAGGTGTTCAGCATTCAGAAATGTTCCCTCTGCTAAATGAAGATAGCGATAACCCTATTGAGCTTTTTCAAATCTGGCTGAATCTTCCTAGCAAAAACAAAATGGTGCCGCCGCATTTTACTATGATGTGGCACGAAGACACGCCAGTCGTAAAAGAGCTGGATGCTCAAGGTAACCAAGTGTCTATCAAAGTCGTTGCAGGAACATTGAATGATGTCAAAGCTGCGCCTTGCCCTCCGAATTCGTGGGCGGCTGAGAGTGATAGTCATGTGGCTATTTGGATAATTGATTTGCTAGAAAATGCAGAGTGGGATTTACCTGCGGCGGTATCTGGGTTGAATCGTAGTCTTTACTTCTTTGAAGGTGAAGAGGCCGAATTAGACGGTGAAAAAGGTCGTGTTGATGAAGCCTTTGTGTTGAAAAGTGATCGTAAAGTGACGCTTAAGAACCTTGGCAAAGCTGCCCGGTTTTTGGTGTTACAGGGCCGCCCGATAGGTGAGCCTGTTGAGCAACATGGGCCTTTTGTTATGAACACGAAAGCTGAATTGCAGCAAGCCTTTAATGATTACCAAGAAACCAAATTTGGTGGTTGGCCTTGGCCTCGTCACGATCAAGTTCATGATAAGCAAGAAGGTCGCTTCGCTAAATACGCTGATGAAAAATAGCGTGATGCGGTTGTGTTAGTTTTTACCAGACAAGGATGTTTTGGTATTCCTTCTGAGAATGCTAAAAATAAGATTTATTCTTTTTACAAATACTAAATTTCTCTGCATGCTACCGCTTTATGGTTTTAGTAGGGTTTTGGTATGTGGATTTTTATCACGCTTTTTGCGGCTGGCTGTCAGTCAATTCGGACGGCTTATCAGAATACTCTGGCCCGTGAAACTGGCTTTCTGCATGCTACTTTGTCCCGTTCCTTGTATGGTTTACCTCTCGTTAGTTTATATCTGATTATTTGTTATTTTGCCTTTGGCTGGATTCAATTCCCCAGTGGTAGTTTATTCTGGGTTACGGCCAGTGTGTGTGCGATTGCACAAGTTATTGCGACCTATCTTATGCTAAAAGTATTCCAGTCAGGCAGTTTCACGCTAGGCATTTTATTAGCAAAAACAGAAGCCGTCTTAGCTGCTCTGATTGGTTTGGTGTTGTTAGATTTTACCCTGACTTTGGTTTCTTGGCTGGGTGTGGCTTTGGGAGTGATTGGTGCATTTGTGATGAGTGTTAAATGGCAAAATATTAAGCAGGTTCATAAAGATACTTCATTGCTTTTTGGTTTAGGTAGTGGCTTTTGTTTTGCCTTGAGTACAGTAACCGCCTCCCTTGCTAGTCATTCATTGCAAGGATCTATTATTACCAGTGCGGGTGTGACCTTATTTTATGTTTTGGCGCTTCAATCGGTTATTTTGTGCGGGATACAGATGGCTAAAGAAAGAGATTTACTTGCACCAATAAGAAAGAATATTGTGTTGAGTACAAAAGTAGGTGTATTCAGTTCTTTGGGTTCGATTGCATGGTTTACGGCGTTTGCTTTGATGAATCCCGCTTTAGTAAAAACATTGGGCCAAGTGGAAATTCTAGGCACTTTGTATTTTTCTAAGAAGCGTTTTGCGGAGCGCATTACCAAGCAGCAATGGTTAGGCGGTGCTATGATTGTGGCGAGTGTGATCTTGGTAGTGAGTTCAACCATAAAGTGAGGTTTTGATGGAATCGACAAAAATTAATTATGTAGAGTTGCCTGCTCGTGATTTGGTATTAAACAAGGCCTTTTTTCGTGATGTGTTTGGTTGGGACTTTGAAGACTTTGGACAAGAATATACGGCGTTTAAAAATGCTGGTTTAGACGGTGGTTTCTTTCAGGCCGATTTTTGTTCGAGACCTCAAACGGGTGCCGCGTTGGTGGTTTTATACAGCGATGACCTGGAAGCCTTAGTTGAGAAAATACCTGCTTTTGGTGGTCATATAGAGCAAGTGATTTTCGAGTTTCCCGGAGGTCGTCGCTTTCATTTCCTAGATCCATGCGAAAATGAATGGGCGGTTTGGAGCAAGGTTAATTAGATCAAACCTGAATAGAGCAGGGTGTTATTTATCTATTAGGTGTTGTCTTCAGATGTGTCGGCTGAAGGCTCAGAACTTTCTACAACACTGGATTCTTCTGCTTCCATCTTGGCGCGTTCTGCCTTTGAAATATACTTAGGCTTCGCCTTTTTTGGGTTTTCTTTCAAGTTGGCGCGTTTGGACTTCTTCGTCAAAATGCTTTTGATTTTCTTACGGCGGTTCATATTTGTTCCTAAATGATTTAATGGTCTATTGTAATATCCAAGAAGGTCATTCGAGGAACGAAAAAAAAGCCCTGATCATCGATCAGGGCTTTTTTATGTTGGTACCAGTAGGCGGACTCGAACCGCCACGCCTTTCGGCAACGGATTTTGAATCCGTCGTGTCTACCAATTCCACCACACTGGCCTTGAAAAAGGTGAGGCGTATTCTAGGGGAATTTGAATATATGTCAACGGTTGTGCGTGTTATTTTTTATCTTTTTAAGAGATGTCTCTTGGAAGTACCTTTTTATGTGGTTTTTCGATAAAATGCTGGGTCGTTTTTTCTAGGTAGTTTTCTTTTCATGCTCGTTTCCGATTATCACTTTGATTTACCCGATTCGTTGATCGCGAATTATCCAACACCGGACAGAACCGCTAGCCGATTGTTGCATCTTGATGGCCCGAGTGGTGAGCTTGCCCATCGTCAGTTTCCTGATGTGTTAGAGCTTGTTCAGCCGGGCGATCTGATGGTGTTTAACAACACTCGTGTTATTCCTGCTCGTGTATTTGGTCAGAAAGAATCTGGCGGTAAAGTGGAGATTTTGGTCGAGCGTGTTGTTGCGACGAATGAAGCCTTGGCTCATGTTCGTGCTAGCAAATCGCCAAAAGAAAACAGCAAGATCTTTTTAGGACAAGATAAAGGTGAACAAATCGAGGCGACAATGATTGGTCGTTCTGGTGCCTTGTTCCATCTTGTTTTTGAAGAGCCAGTGTTGGATGTATTGTCTCGCGTTGGACACATGCCTTTGCCGCCTTATATTGAGCGCCCTGATGAAGAAAGTGATCAGGAGCGCTATCAAACGGTTTATAACCAGAAACCTGGTGCGGTTGCGGCGCCGACGGCAGGTTTGCATTTTGATGATGCTTTGTTAGAAAAGATAAAAGCCAAAGGCGTAGATGTGGCGTTTGTTACCTTGCATGTTGGTGCTGGCACTTTTCAGCCGATGAAGGTGGATAATGTGGAAGATCATATTATGCACGCTGAATACGTTGAAGTGGATCAAGCGGTTGTTGATCAAGTGAAAGCGACGAAAGCCAACGGCGGGCGAGTGATTGCGGTTGGAACGACTAGCGTACGTAGTCTTGAGTCGGCCAGTCAAAGTGGCGAAATTGCGCCTATGCAGGATGATACGAGCATTTTTATTTATCCTGGTTACGAATTTAAAACGGTGGATGCTCTGATCACCAATTTCCATCTACCGGAATCAACGCTCATTATGCTGATTAGCGCCTTTGCTGGGTACGACCATGTAATGTCTGCTTATCGAGAAGCCGTTGAGCAAAAATACCGATTTTTTAGTTATGGCGATGCCATGTTTATTACACGAAATGCGCAGGCGAAAGGCCCGCAAAGTGAGGAATAAGACGAATGTCTGATAAGCGTCCAGAATGTTTCATGGATTTTGAACTTCACAAAACCTCAGGGAAAGCGCGTCGTGCGACCTTAACTTTTCCTCGCGGTAAAGTTGAAACGCCAGCGTTTATGCCAGTAGGAACCTACGGCACAGTGAAAGGTATGTTAACCAAAGACATCGAAGAAATCGGTGCGGATATTATTTTGGGTAACACATTCCATTTGTGGCTTCGCCCAGGTACGGAAGTGATTAAAGCTCATGGCGACTTGCATGACTTTACCCAATGGAAAAAACCTATTTTGACCGACTCCGGTGGTTTCCAAGTTTTCTCTTTGGGAGAAATGCGAAAAATTACCGAAGAGGGCGTGAGTTTCCGTTCTCCTATTAATGGTTCTAAAGTGTTTTTGAGTCCTGAAATTTCTATGCAGGTTCAAAGAGATCTTGGTTCCGATATTGTAATGATTTTTGACGAATGTACGCCGTATCCAGCGACGCCAGAAGTGGCGGCAAAATCGATGCGCATGAGTTTGCGTTGGGCGAAACGTTCTAAAGATGAACATGGCGACAGCCCGTCCGCTTTGTTCGGAATCATCCAAGGCAGCATGTACGAAAACTTGCGTGATGAATCTTTAGAAGGTTTGGTTGATATCGGCTTTGATGGTTACGCAATCGGTGGTCTTTCTGTTGGTGAGCCAAAAGAAGAGATGATGAAGGTGTTGGATCATACAACGCCAAAAATGCCAGAAGACAAACCTCGTTACTTGATGGGGGTTGGTAAGCCAGAAGATTTGGTCGAAGGTGTGCGTCGTGGTGTCGATATGTTTGACTGCGTTATGCCAACACGAAATGCTCGTAACGGTCATTTATTTACTTCTGAAGGTGTTGTGCGTATTCGTAACGCTCAATATCGTCATGATACTGGGCCTTTGGATAAAGAATGTGATTGCTACACTTGTAAAAACTTTTCTCGGTCTTATCTACATCATTTAGATAAGTGTCAAGAAATGGTTGGTGCACAATTAAATACCATTCATAACTTACGATATTATCAAACACTCATGGCGGGATTGCGTCTAGCGCTCGATGAAGGTAGATTTGACGCCTTTGTTGATGAGTTTTATGCAAAGCGTGGCTTAGAAACGCCTGCTTTGAGTGAATAATAAACAAAAAATGTGGTTTTCCTCTATTTGATAAGAAAAACACGAAAGTTTCATAAACCATTGGAGAGTTAATCCCATGATCGCATTGATCTCACCAGCGTATGCTGAAGGTGGCGCACCTGCCGATGCAGGTATTTTTAACCTTGTATTGCTTGCAGGTTTCGTTGTTATTTTTTACTTCCTTATGTGGCGCCCACAAGCAAAACGTGCCAAAGAGCATAAAAACTTGATTGCTTCTTTAGCGAAAGGTACTGAAGTAGTAACAGGCGGTGGCGTGTTAGGTAAAGTATCTAAAGTAGATGATAACTACGTTGTGCTAGAAGTTTCTGAAGGCATTGAAATGAAATTTCAAAAGTCTTCTGTTGCAGCAGTACTACCAAAAGGAACGTTAAAGTCAATTTAACCTTCTTGGAGAAGCGCCTCTGTTTTTAAACAGTAGGCGCTTTTCTTCTTTAATCGATCCATTTTATTTTTCAGGTTTAAAGGATTTTACATGCTTAACAAGTACCCCTTGTGGAAGTATTTGCTAATTCTTCTTGTTTTGGCTTTGGGGCTACTTTATGCCTTCCCAAATCTTTATCCAGATGATCCAGCGCTACAACTGTCTGCTCAAAAAACAACTTCTGTCGTTGATGAACAAACGCTAGAGCAGGCTAAAAACGCCCTTGCAAAAGCGAATATAGAATTAAAAGAAGCAGAGCTTACCTCTGCTGGCGGTACCTTGCGCTTTAATAGTGGTGAGGACCAACTTGCAGCAAAACCTGTTGTGTCTGCTGCACTGGGTGAAGACTTTGTAACGGCATTGAATTTGGTGCCAACAACGCCTGATTGGTTAGCCTCTTTAGGTGCTGGTCCGGCTAAGTTAGGCCTTGATTTGCGTGGTGGTGTTCACTTCTTGTTAGAAGTTGACACGCCAGCGGCGCTTAAGCAGCGTCTTGAAGTAACATCAAGTGAGATGAAGGCGGCGTTACGTTCTGATCGTATTCGTTACCGTAGCGTGGCTGTTGAAAACGGTGTGCTTTCGATTCGTTTCTTGCAAGAGTCAGATTTGTCTTTGGCGGAAAACCTGTTGAAAGGCGATTTCTCTGAATATCGTTACGATACTCGTCAAGAGGGTGATGATTTTTATCTAGATGTTGCTTTCACCGAAGCCGAGACTAAAGAAATTGAGGTTTATGCATTACAGCAAAATCTGACAACCTTGCGTAACCGTGTAAATGAGCTTGGTGTTGCTGAGCCATTGGTTCAACGCCAAGGTAGTAATCGTATCGTGGTTGAGTTGCCAGGCGTTCAAGATACGGCGGCAGCGAAACGTATTATCGGTGCGACAGCCAACCTTGAGTTCCGTTTAGAAGCTGGATTGGATGACAGTGGCGCAGATATTGAAACACTGACTTTCCGTGATGGTAGCGGTCGTACTGCACGTTTAGAGCGTGACCTTATTACGACAGGTGAAAGTGTTTCTGACGCGAGTTCTTCTTTTGATGAAAACGGTCAGCCTCAAGTAAACATCAGCCTTGATTCCAAAGGCGGCAAGCAAATGACGAAAGTTACGCGCTCCGCTGTTGGTCGTAATATGGCAGTTGTTTTCATCGAGCATAAAGCACGTACGCGTGTTGTAGAACAAGAAGATGGCACTTTTGAAGAAGTGCGTCGTAGTTACAGTGAGAAGGGTATTATCTCATTGGCAACGATTCAAACAACGCTAGGTAACTCCTTCCGTATTACAGGGTTAGACAGTCCTCGTGAATCTTCTGAGCTTGCGTTATTGCTTCGCGCTGGAGCCTTGGCGGCGCCTATGTATTTTGTTGAAGAGCGTACGATTGGACCAAGCTTAGGTGCTGAAAACATTAAGTTAGGTGTGAGTTCTGCACAAATTGGTTTATTGGTAGTTATGCTCTTCATGCTGGTTTACTACAAGGTGTTCGGTATTTTTGCCAATATTTCACTGGCTTTAAATATTGTTTTGCTGATGGCGTGTATGTCTTTGCTTTCTGCAACCCTTACTTTGCCAGGTATTGCCGGTATTGTATTAACCATGGGTATGGCGGTGGATGCAAACGTGTTGATTTTCTCAAGGATTAAAGAGGAATTGGCAAATGGTACGCCGAGTCAGCAGGCAATACATGCAGGCTTTAATCGCGCATTTACAACCATTTTTGATGCCAATATCACAACCTTGCTGGTTGCTGTTATTTTGTTCGCCGTTGGTACTGGCCCTGTCAAAGGCTTCGCGGTGACGTTATCGCTCGGTATTATTACTTCCATGTTTACGGCTATTGTAGTGACGCGCGCGCAAGTGAATCTTGTGTATGGCGGCCGTAAAAACAAGAAACTGTATATTTAGGAGAGCGCCATGAAAGTGACAAATATTCCATTTATGGCAATGCGTAAAGTCGTAGCGGCTTTTTCATTGGTGCTGATTTTAATTTCTATCGGTGCATTGGCCACGAAAGGTTTGCAGTTCGGTTTAGATTTTACTGGCGGAACGCTGATTGAAGTCGCGTACGAAGAAGCGCCTAAATTGGACGATATCCGTGAATTGCTGGGCCAGAGTGGCTATGACGATGTAGTGGTTCAGAGCTTTGGCTCACCAACTGACATTGTGGTTCGTATGGCAAACGCTTATACACCAACATTAGGTGATGAGGTTTTATCAACATTACGGAATAACGGTGAGGTTGATGTTGTCTTACAGCGCTCTGAGTTTGTTGGTGCACAAGTAGGTGAAGAGCTTCGTGAACAAGGTGGTATGGGCATGTTGCTCGCGCTGCTTATTGTGATGGGTTATGTTGCAGTTCGCTTCCAATTTAAGTTCTCGGTTGCTTCTGTTATCGCTTTGACGCATGACGTCATCATTACGTTAGGTTTCTTCTCTTTGTTTGAAGTGGAGTTTGACCTGACTGTACTAGCGGCTTTGCTTGCTGTTGTGGGTTATTCTTTGAATGACACCATTGTTGTGTGTGACCGTATTCGTGAAAACTTCCGTATCATGCGAGATACGACGCCTTATGACTTGGTGAATGAGTCCATTAACCAAACCTTAGGTCGTACTTTAATCACTTCTTTGACAACCTTGTTTGTCTTGGTGGTTTTGTTTGTCGCAGGCGGTGAAGCAATTCATAACTTCTCAATGGCCTTATTGGTGGGTATCATCATAGGTACTTACTCTTCTATCTTTGTGGCGGCTAACTTGTTGCTTGCAATGGATGTGAAGAGAGAAGACTTGGTGCCAGCACCAAAAGAAGAGTTGGAAGACGAACTTCCTTAGAATCATCTTCTTACATTTTTGCTAAAAGAGCCTGCTTAATGCAGGCTTTTTTATGTCATTATGGTTAGTACATTGATGGATGAAATTTTAAAGGGTGTTTCTATGCGTTTTGTGTTGCTTTCATTATCGTTGGTTTTCAGTCTGCAGGTTTTTGCTTTAGATTTCGACGAGATGGATAAAACTGCTGAAAGCTTTTCAAATATCAAAACCGTTCATATCGCACACAAAGGAAAGCTTGTGTGGGCAAAAGCTTACAATGGCGCTGATATAAAAGCGGTAGCGAATATTAAATCGGCTTCAAAGTCTGTGATGTCTGCCATTGTCGGTATGGCGATTGATCGAGGTGTGATTGATGGCGTTGATCAGGCTGTTGTCTCTTTATTGAAAGATCAGTTACCAGAAAATTTCGATCCTCGTTTAGAGGAGATTCGCGTTGGCCATTTACTTTCCATGCAAGCGGGCTTGGAGCGTACTTCTGGGCGTAATTATGGCCGTTGGGTTGTCAGTGATAATTGGGTGAAAACGGCATTGTCGTGGCCGTTTGTTGAAGAAGTCGGTGGTGATATGCAATATTCAACGGCGAACACACATTTGCTGTCTGCCATCGTTATGCGGAAAAGCGGTCGGCATACTTATCGCCTTGCTAATCAATGGTTGAAAGGTTCTGGTGTGAGAATCCAGAGTTGGGAAACGGACCCGCAAGGAATCCCAATGGGTGGAAATCAAGTTGGTATGACGCCATCTTCTTTGTTGGCTTTTGGGGAGTTGTATCGACGTGGTGGAGTGACTCAGTCTGGTAAGCGCTTGATATCAGAGCAGTGGATTGAGGAAAGTTGGACACCAAGAACTCACTCTCGTTTTCATCGAGGGCAATATGGTTATGGATGGTTTATACAGACTTTTGCAGGTGAGCAGGGTTATTATGGTTGGGGGTATGGCGGGCAAATGATTTATGTTTTTCCTGATTTAGAGTTAACTGTCACTATCACTTCTGATGAGAATTTACCCTCTGGACGAACCGGTTATCGAGACTTGTTACATAGCATGGTTAGCGCGGATATTATTCCTGCTGTAAAAGATGGTCAGTAATTATCTTTTTAGAAAAAAACGCATTAAAAAAGTCTGCCTAGGCAGACTTTTTTAATTGAGCTGGAAGGGCGTTATTCTGCTGTTTCTTTGTCTTGGGCTTTGCTTAATGTTTCGCCGAATTTCATACCCATTTGAGTTGGTGTTTCAGCTGCTAGAGACTCTTCCCATTTGATTGCGTCTTTTCCGAATAGCACAATCGCTGTTGAGCCTAGTTTGAATCGACCCATTTCTTCGCCTTTTTGCAGTTCAATATTATTGAGCGCTTCATAGTCCCAAGTTACAACGTTTTTATTGAATGGCGTTACTTGTCCTGCCCAAACGGTTTCGATACTGGCGACAATCATAGCGCCTACCAAAATGACAGCCATTGGGCCGGCTTCTGTCTCGAACAAGCAAACTGTACGTTCATTGCGAGCGAATACGTTTGGTATTTGTTCTGCTGTGACTTTGTTGACAGAGAATAATTTGCCCGGAACATGAATCATCTTAGTTAGTTTGCCTGTAAGTGGCATGTGAACACGATGATAATCTTTTGGTGATAGATAAACTGTCGCGAAGGTTCCGCCAAGGAATTGATCAGACAATGAAGCGTCGCCACCAAGTAATGTTGTTAGGCTGTAGTGATGGCCTTTAGCTTGGAAGATTGTGCCGTGTTCGATGTTACCTAGTTGGCTGATTGCGCCATCTGCCGGGCAGGCGATGCTCTTGTCTTCATCACAAATTGGGCGTAATTCTGGACGAATAGCGCGAGTAAAAAAGTCGTTGAAGTTGCGATAAGATAGTTCGTCGCTATTGACGGCTTCTGACATATCGACTTGGTATTTTTTTACAAATTGACTAATGAATGTGTTTTTTACCCAATTATTTTCGCACTCAGCTATTTTTCCAATAACGCGAGATAAGGTTTTTTGAGGGGTAATATGTTGTGCAAAGGCAAACAGTTGGTCTTTAGTCACTTTGTTTTTCCTGATTAATTTTCATTAGTGTGTTTTGTGGCTTGTTAAAGACACAATTTGTTTAAGTTTTTTAAAGTCGTTCTCATCAAACTCGGAACCCGCTTCAAGCCAAAATATCATCATCTCATTTTCTGTTGATAAGGTTGAGGCTAAAAATAAGTGGCTATTCTTTTCTATGATTTGTCCTGCTTGATGAGGGAGTTCACTTAACAGACTTTTTAATTTTACTCCAAATAAGTGAACAGCAGATTTTTTATTTTTTAGCTTATCGAAAACGCTAGACGGCGCATTCCATTGTATGGATTTAATGGTGTCTACGCTGTAACCAGATTGGTAAAGCGGAGAGACTTTCCCAAAGGAGTATTTAAAGATAATACAATGTTGAGTGTTAGGGATTTCGTGCTTAATGGCTTTTAAAGCCAAGTTTGCTTTTTGCTTTATTGCAAAGTGAATTTGTTGATTAAGTGCTTGCTTGAGTTGTGTGAGATGAGTCGAAGGCGGCACAACTTTTGTAGGTGATTTTTGTTTATGCGTAAACAAGTCTGGATCAATAAGTTGCAAAGCAAGTGGTATTTTGCCTTTTAAATTATAGTGTCTGGCCGCTTCTGTGCTGGATCTATGGGCGGTTTGAATAACATCCCCTAGATGCTTGTGCATTGAGGTGGCAACCACTCGATAGAAAAACGAGAGGTTTTTTGAATCCCAGCCTAAAAGGTTTGCATCATGAGCGACCTTTGTCGCGCAGTAAGAATAAATAAGAGGATTGTTCGCCAGAATAGTCAGCTTCTTGTCCTCAATGAAGCCGGGCAGCTCATCAGGGTGATGGGCTAAATGAGCGAGTGTCTGCATCTCTTTCTTGTTAGGGATATGCTTGCTTAGAAAGGACTCAATGATCTTGCTGGGAGTTTTCCAATAAGTACATAAATGCACTGTGATTTCATCTATTCGGCAGCCTAAGATGCTTTTTTCTACTTTACTGGCTTGTTCACCTTGCCTGATTTTTTGGGTGATGGCTTCCATCACAGGGTAAGCGTAAAACCATAACAGCCACCTTGCGGCATCTCGGAACAATGTTGTCCAAAAAATATCGTCTTCGTGACCAGAAATCTTCTGAATTGTCCAAAATCTTGCCATTGATGCCGCTTCGTAACTTGTTTGTACTTCTGATAAAAAAGCGATGAGATTTGGTGGCGAGCGCTTTGTTATTTCGTAGGCTTCGAAGCGAGAAAACAGTTTGGTGATGCGATTTGTACCAACCAAAGCGGCTGCGTGAAAAGGGGTTTTAATTTCACTGTTTTTGTTGGATAGAGTTCGGTTTGCTTCGTTCAAAATAGCGAACGCAAGTAACGGCTCTGACGCTATGTTTGCTTGCATCCCGTCAAGCGTGTCTTCAGTTCTTTTTAGTTGAGTTTTGAGTCTCGATAAATTTACAGCTTGAACTGGAAATTTTTTTTCTTTAAGAAAATGAAGCCATTCATTTAGGCCAAAAGGTGACTTGTCTTTCATAGCTAGTTACATTAGTGACCTGGTTGTTTATGTATGTTGAGGCGTTCTAATATTTTGATCTCATTCATCATACTGTATATTGAAGTGAGAGCATACTTTGTCATTATTAAGGAACGGAATATGTTTGCAATAGCAGGCGTTCTAATTGTCATCATCAGTGTTGTTTCTGGTTATCTGGCATCTCATGGCAGCATTTTAGCTTTATGGCAGCCGTTTGAAGTGATTATTATTTGTGGCGCTGCGCTAGGCGCCTTTATGGTAGCCAACCCATTCATAGTCCAAAAGAAAGTTCTTACCATGCTGCCGCAAGTGTTCTCTGGCAGCCGACATAATAAAAGATTTTATTTGCAGCTGTTAGGTGTCATGTACAGTCTCTTTCAGAAAAGCCGACAAAATGGTTTTTTGTCTATTGAAGAGGACATCGAATCGCCTTTTACAAGCGAGCTTTTTAAGCGTTTTCCTGATGTTGTTCGAGACCATGAATTGGTTGAGTTCCTAACAGACAACTACCGCATATTTACATTAACAGGCCTTCCTTCCCATGAAATAGAAGCCATCATGGATAATGAAATAGAGCAAATACAAGAAGAGCTTGTTGCTCCGAGTCATGCGTTAACCCGCGTTGCAGAAGGTTTGCCTGGTTTTGGTATTGTGGCGGCGGTGTTGGGGATCGTTATTACGATGGGATCAATTGGTGGGCCTTTGGAAGAAATTGGGGCTCATGTGGCGGCAGCCTTGGTTGGAACATTTTTGGGTATCTTTTTTGGTTATGGCTTTGTCGGCCCTGCAGCTTCCCATTTGGAGAATTTAGGTGCTCATGAACTGAAGGCTTATTTATGTGTTAAAGCTTGTTTGAATTCGATTGTTTCAGGTTATCCGCCTCCGGTAGCGGTAGAGACTGGGCGTAAATTACTTCCGCCAGATATGCGACCAAGCTTTGCCGAATTGTCTATTGAATTAAAGCAGTATCGTTAAGATGAATTTTTGCCGAATTAACGGAGATATGATGTGGCCGTAGGTTCTCAAGGTTTGGTCATTCGTCGAGTCAAAAAGATCAAAAAGGGCGGTCATCACGGCGGCGCTTGGAAGATAGCTTTGGCTGATTTTGCTTTGGCTATGATGGCCTTGTTCTTGGTGTTGTGGTTGCTGAGCGTTGCCAGCCCGGAAGAGTTGGCAAGCATCGAAGGTTATTTTCAAGATCCTTTGGGGGCTTCTACGGCGGGGTATAGTGCTAATCCAATTGACCTTGGTGGGAGTCCTGCCAAGAGTAAAGACAAAAAGCTTGATGCCCAATTACCTGAGCCTGGCAGTACGGATGTGCCGATTAATGACAATGCACTTGGGAATGGTGCTGAGGCAGATGAGGCCAACAGTATTAACGACTTGCTCCAAGAGGAATTGGAGAAAAGTAATATTGTTTTGTCACAAGAGAATAATTTGCGCATTGAGATCACACCACTTGGTGTGCGTATCACGTTATTGGATAGTCCAGATAAGCCCATGTTTGAACGTGGTAGCGCGCGTATGATGCCAGATATTGAAAACACCTTGCTGAGTATGTCGCCTTTGTTTAATAAGGTGCAAAACCCCATCGTTATTACAGGGCATACGGATTCGTCTCAGTTTAATGACCCTCAAAGTTTAGATAATTGGGATCTTTCTGCATTAAGAGCCAATGCTGCCCGCCGGATATTGGAAGAAGGTGGTGTTGAGGATCGAAGGATAGCTCAAGTTATCGGCTTGGCAGACAGTGTGCCGTACAATCGTTTTGATACAGACAGTGCAGAAAATCGACGGATTAGTATTACATTGTTAACAGATGATGCTTATAAGAAAATGCTGGACCAGAATCGCCGAAACTTTGGCAATCCTGGTACTCAATCTGAGTTAGATTTAGCCCCAGAAAGCGTTTTTTAAAAGGCGTGGTTTTCTCTGATGGATTGTTTGATGCGCAAAAAGCTTTGAAAGCGGTGCTCTGTAATTTCACCTTTTTCTAAGGCGTCTAAAATAGCGCAACCAGGCTCCTTTTCATGGGCGCAATCTCTGAAACGGCAATAGCCGATATGTGGGCGAAACTCAATAAAGCCGTTTAATAGTTCATCCTCAGAAATATGCCACAAGCCAAACTCACGTATTCCTGGTGAGTCGATTAAGTCACCGCCTTTTGGCATGTGGAACAAACGAGCGGTAGTTGTCGTATGAACACCTTTCTTTCTTTTCTGTGATAACTCACCAACGCTGATGTCTATGTCTGGAAGAAGGGTGCCGATTAGCGAGGATTTGCCCACGCCAGACTGACCAACAAAGACGCTTGTTTTGTCTTCTAAAAAATTATAAAGAGACTCCATGCCCTTTTGATCTTTGGTAGAAGTGCGAATGATTTTATAGTCTAGCGCTTCGTAGGTGCTTAATAATTGGTTTAGCTCATCCCTGTTTTTGTCGTCTATTAGGTCGCATTTGTTTAATAGAATGACAGGAGGAATGCCAACGGTTTCGGCGGCGACCAAGTAGCGGTCGATAAGGTTGGCGTGCGCAACCGGTTCAGCTGCGATAACCACGACAATATGGTCTATGTTTGCTGCAACGGGTTTGAGGCGGCCATGCATATCTGGGCGGCTTAGTGACGTGTGTCGCGATGTTGTGGCAACAACGACACCACCTTCATTTTGCTTTGGGCGCCAGACAACTTTATCGCCTGTGACGAGTTGTCCTAGATTTGCGCGTAAGTTGCAGCGTGTAGATACGCCAATAAAAGGCGCTTGCGTACCTTCAACTTCCACCTGAGTGCCAAAATGAGAAATGATAATGCCTGAGGTTTCAGGTCCAAGGTCGGATGACTGTAGTAGCTCCTCGGCAATATCACTGCGTTTCTTGGTGCGCTCAACGCGTTCTTTTTGAATTCTTTCGATTCGCCAAGTTTGTTGTTTGGTAAGTTTTCGCTTCGACATTCGTTTCGTCTGGTCCTATATTAAGGCGCATAGAGTATAATGCTTGGCATTGATAATAAAGGATTTGGAAGATTATGAGCGTAAATGAAGAGAATTTAGTGTGGATTGACCTAGAAATGACGGGTTTGGATCCTGAAACAGACACTATTATCGAGATTGCGACGGTTGTTACAGATAAACATTTGAACGTGTTAGGGAAAGGCCCTAGTTTGGCAATCCATCAGGATAAAGCGGTTATGGATGCAATGGATGAATGGTGTACTCAGCATCATGGGAATTCTGGATTAACTGCGCGAGTCTTGTCTTCGACTATTAGTATGGAGCAGGCGGAAAAAGAAACGATTGAATTTCTGGCGCAATATGTACCAGCTGGCGCGTCGCCTATTTGTGGGAATAGTGTTGGTCAAGATCGCCGCTTTTTATATCGCTACATGCCAGAATTAGAACGCTTTTTTCATTACCGTTACCTTGATGTAAGCACGGTGAAAGAATTGGCTAAACGCTGGAAACCTGAAGCATTGGAAGGTTTTTCTAAATCTGGTTCTCATTTGGCAATGGACGATATTTTGGAATCCATTGGCGAGCTTAAACATTACCGTAAAACCATGTTTGGTTTGGATGCTGTTTAGTTTTATAAGTTTTAGAAAAAAGCAGAAGTGCCATCCCAAATAAGCTTTACTCCTGTTAAAAATAGAAAAAAGTAGATGAACTTAAAAAAGCGTTCGGTTGGTATTTTATAGTGTAGCCAAGCACCTAACTGAACGCCTAAATAAGCAATAGGTGTAAAACTTAACGACAGCAGAATGTTTGTGGTATTAAGTTGGCCAAGTAATCCGTAAGGAATGAGTTTGACATAATTGACGGCAGCAAAGATGACAGCAGCGGTTGCCACATATTGTGTTTTGTCTAATTGTGTTCTGAGTAAATAAACGCTCATTGGTGGGCCACCGGCGTGGGCAATAAAACTTGTAAAGCCACCTAAAGCACACCAGAATTTCCCAGCAAGTGTATTCAAGGGTTTTAGTCGAGAGCTTTTGTTCTTTCTTGGCCAAGAGTTGATTGTGAAACCGATGGCAATGACGCCAACCATTATTTTAAGCCACTCAACAGAAAACCAAGATGCTGTGAGGCCACCGATAATGATGCCAACAATGGCCGCTGGAATGCATTTTATGAGTTGTTCTGTATTCCACTTTTTCCAGAACTTTTGTACGGCGAAAATGTCCATGACACAGAGAATGGGTAGCATGATGGCGGCGGCGAGTGTGGGTGATGTTTGTAGTGATATGAGTGGAACGGCGATAACGCCAAAGGCACCTGAAAATCCGCCTTTTGATATGCCTGTTATTAACACGGCAAATGCAATCAGTAATATGAGCAGCCAATCCATAAATGACCTTTTATTTGTTGTTTTTGATGCTTTTTTAACTAGAGGGCGAATTTAGCCAGATTATGATTCATTGATGCTGGTTTAAAAAGGCTTATGTAATAGAATTGTTTCATTGTTGTAATACTCCGTGGTAACGGAGAGAGGATGAAGATTTAATGCGAATAGAGAAAGATGTTTATGGTGAAGATGCCATGGTTCAGCTTGGGGAATCCTTTGCTTCTTCATTGAAAAAAGGTGGTGTTGTTTTCCTTGAAGGCGATTTAGGAATGGGGAAAACGACATTCGTTCGAGGTGTTTTGCGTGGCCTTGGCTATGATGGCCCTGTGAAAAGTCCAACTTATACGATTGTTGAACCTTATGATGTGGCGAATATAGAAGCGTTTCATTTTGACTTGTACCGAGTGTCGGATCCTGAAGAGTTAGAATATATGGGGATTCGTGATTATTTTTCAGAGACCTGTTTATGTCTAATCGAATGGGCTGAAATGGGTGTTGGTGTGCTTCCAGAAGCTGACTTTATTGTTTCTATTGATCGAATTAAAGAAGGGCGACATGTTTTGGTAGAAGCGAAAACAGAAAAAGCGTCAGCCGCTTTAGTATCTTTGTGAGGTGATTGGGTTTCTTGATGTATCAATGTCTTTACTATAAGCAGGATTGAGATCAACTTGATCAGCAGTTATAGTGTGACAGATATTCTAGCTAGCTGTCTGATATGCATACTAAATTTCGTACTTGTCTTAATGTTTTTATTTATCTGATTCTGTCTTTTGTGTCTCTGAATGCAATTGCTGCAGAAGTTAGAGATATTCGTGTCGCTCAGCAAGAAGGAGTGACACGCTTGGTATTTGAATTGTCAGGTGCTTCTGATCATCGACTTTTTCCTCTTTCTAACCCAGATCGAATCGTATTGGATATAACAGATGCCGAACTCAGCCCTTCTGCATCTGATGTATTGTCTGGTCTTTCTTCCGATGTCTTGACTCGTGTGCGTTATGCTCGCCGTGAAAGTGGTGGGCGATTTGTGTTGGATTTGACTCAGTCTGCAAAAGCGAAAAGTACCGTATTAGCGGCCAATGATACTTATGGTCCTAGAATTCTGATCGAGCTTGAATACGGTCAGCGCAAGCCTGCTACGGTTGTTAAAAGTTTGACGAATTTGGCTAAAGAGAAGCGTGATATTGTCATTGCTATCGACCCTGGGCATGGCGGTAAAGACCCAGGCGCTTTGGGGCAATACAAAGTACGTGAGAAAGATATTGTTTTGTCTATCGCGAAAGAGCTTGCGAACCGAATAAATGCTGTTGACGGTTTCAAAGCGGTATTGACACGTTCTACAGATATTTACTTGCCATTACGTGATCGCTCTCGAGTGGCGCGAGAAGCCAATGCGGATCTAATGGTGTCTATTCATGCAGATGCTTTTACGAAGTCCAGTGCGAGGGGCGCTTCGGTGTGGGCGTTGTCGTTAAGCGGTAAGAGTTCGGAAATGGGGCGTTGGTTGGCTCAGCAAGAGAATTCGGTAGATTTAGTTGGTGGCATTTCTTTGGATGACAAAGATCAGCTATTAGCTGAAGTCTTGCTTGATATGTCAATGAACTCGACGATTCAAATGAGCCTTAATATAGGTGAAAGTGTTTTAGGTGAAATGAAAGGCGTTGCTGTATTACATAAAGACAGTGTTCAGCAAGCCGGTTTTGTTGTTTTGAAGTCGCCTGATATACCATCTATATTGATTGAAACAGGGTTTGTTTCCAATAAAACAGAAGCAAAGAATTTATCAAGCCGTACTTATCGAGTGAAGTTGGCGGCGTCTATTGCGACAGGTGTTGTGGACTATTTTACCAAAAATGCACCAGACGGTACCTTGCTTGCGTGGAAACAAACAAAGCGATCCGATTATGTCTATGCCGTTCAAAAGGGCGATACATTATCTGAGATCGCGCGTCGTAATAATGTTTCTTTAGGGGTTTTGCGACAAACAAATAAGCTGAAAAATGATGTGATCTGGATTGGTCAGAAGCTCGTCATTCCTGCCGGCTAAATCTAATATGACTTTGGATTTTTAATCGAAAGTTTTTCAATTTAAAGGTCGTTCATGAAAAGAATTAATCTTTTATCACCGCGTTTAGCGAACCAAATTGCAGCGGGTGAGGTGGTTGAGCGTCCAGCTTCTGTTGTAAAAGAATTGCTTGAAAATAGTCTGGATGCAGGTGCTTCGCAGCTTGATATTGATGTGGAGCAAGGCGGAGTTCGCCGTATTAAAATTCGTGATAATGGCACGGGTATTGTTAAAGATGATTTGTCTTTGGCGTTGAGTCGCCATGCAACTAGCAAAATAATTACGCTTGATGATTTAGAGGCGGTTCGTACGCTAGGGTTTCGTGGTGAAGCACTGGCGAGTATTAGCTCTGTCTCTCGAATGCATCTAACGTCTCAAGCGGAAGGTGAAACGGAAGCTTGGCGTGTTGAAGCAGAAGGAAAAGATATGGCGGCGGCGGTTCGTCCAGCTTCCCATCCTCAAGGTACAACCATTGATGTGCGTGATTTGTTTTTTAATACACCTGCTCGTCGTAAGTTTTTGCGAACAGAAAAAACCGAGTTTAGCCATTTAGAAGAAGTGGTGAAACGCCTTGCCTTGAGTCGTTATGAGACGGGTTTTCGATTAAGTCATAATGGTAAGCAGGTTTATGATTTACGCCCTGTGACAGACCAGCTTCATGCGGAGCATCGGTTGGCGACTTTGTTGGGTAAGAAGTTCATAGAGAACTCGTTAACTCTTGATGTCGAAGCGGCAGGCTTGCGTTTATGGGGGTGGATTGGTTTGCCGACGTTTTCACGCTCTCAAGCAGACCTACAATACTTTTTTGTCAATGGAAGAGTGGTGAAAGACAAGCTGGTGGCACATGCTGTACGCCAAGCTTATCGAGATGTTTTATATAATGGTCGTCATCCTACCTTTGTTTTGTACCTTGAATTAGATCCTTCTACAGTGGATGTGAATGTGCATCCAACGAAACATGAAGTGCGCTTTCGTGATGGCCGTTTAGTGCATGACTTTTTATTCAGTCGTATACACAAAGCCATTGCAGATGTTCGCCCTGAATCGGATGCAGCGCCAACCGGTATTCAGGAGGCGGCAAGTTCTGAACCTGAAATCACTGAGCAATCGGCTTTGCCTTTATCTAATCGCTCTGCGACAGCGGGAATGGATTGGATGAGACCTGCGTCTAATTCTTTTGGTTCATCCGAAGTGCGTGGGCAGTTGGAAGGGATGGGGCGACTTTCTGGATATGCGCAAGAATATGCTTCTCAAACGGAGCAGATTGATCCTGAAACGGGTGAAATTAAAGAAGTGCTTCCGTCTAGTTCCTTGGGGTTAGGGAGTAATACTGATTTAAGTGCTTTTGAGCATAAAGGGGATTATCAAGCGGTTCCTCCTTTGGGTTTTGCTGTTGCTCAGTTGCATGGCGTTTATATTTTGTCTGAGAGTGAGCAGGGCTTGATTTTGGTTGATATGCATGCAGCTCATGAGCGAATTGTGTATGAACGAATGAAGAATGCGTTTT
The DNA here is from genome assembly GCF_047525555.1 of Marinomonas algae. Taxonomy (NCBI): domain Bacteria; kingdom Pseudomonadati; phylum Pseudomonadota; class Gammaproteobacteria; order Oceanospirillales; family Oceanospirillaceae; genus Marinomonas; species Marinomonas algae. The sequence continues at coordinate 71,165 of NZ_JBLIXK010000011.1, forward strand.
ACCAAAAAAATATCGCCTCTCAGCCTTTATTGGTGCCTATTAGTGTTTCTGTTTCTCAAAGTGAAGCGGATCTTGTAGAAGAGAGTGGGCAGGTTTTTGAATCTTTTGGTTTTAGAGTAGAAAGAACGGGATTAGAAAGCGTCATGGTTCGGGAAGTTCCGGTAATCTTGATTCGAGGTGATGTTGAAGGTTTGGTTCGGGATGTGATTAGTGACTTGTCTGCTAATGGTGTGTCTGATCTTATGGAGTCACGAGCCAATGAGTTGATGGCTTCTATGGCTTGTCATGGTGCTGTTAGGGCAAACCGTAAGTTAACTATTACCGAAATGAACAGCTTGCTCCGTGATATGGAAGTGACAGAGCGAAGCGGGCAATGTAATCATGGTCGGCCGACTTGGGCGCATTTGAGTATGTCGGACTTGGATAAACTCTTTCTGAGAGGGCGATAAAATGGCAAAACCGCATGTGGTTTGTTTGATGGGGCCGACGGCTTCAGGAAAAACTGGGTTGGCTGTCGAGCTGGCTCAGCATCACAATTATGAAATTATCAGTGTTGATTCGGCGTTGGTTTACAAGGGAATGGACATAGGTACGGCCAAACCTGATGCCGACTTATTAGCAAGGGCGCCTCATCGTTTGATTGACATTATTGATCCGTTAGAGTCCTATTCAGCGGCCGATTTTGTCTCTGATGCTGTTAAAGAAGTTGCTGATATTGTATCAAAAGGGAAAACGCCTCTGCTTGTCGGCGGTACCATGATGTATTTTAACGCTTTACAGAAGGGCTTGGCGGAAATGCCGACGGCTGATGTTCAGGTGCGAGCTGAAATAGAGGCAGAGGCAGCCGAAAAAGGCTGGCCAGCTTTGCATGAATATTTGCAAACGATTGATCCTGAGGCAGCTCTTAGAATTCACCCTAACGACCCTCAGAGATTGCAAAGAGCGATAGAAGTGTATCGTTTGACAGGTAAGACGATGACGCAGTTTTGGGCTGAGCAAGAAGCTGCTTCTATGCCCTTTGAAATGATTAATATGGCGGTTATGCCCAAAGAGCGAAGTATCCTTCATCAACGGATTGAGCAAAGGTTTGATGAAATGATGGAGCAGGGCTTTTTGGCGGAGGTGGAACGTTTTTATCGCCGCGGTGACCTGTCGATCGACATGCCTTCTATGCGTTGTGTTGGCTATCGACAGCTGTGGCAACATTTGGACGGTGTGGATTCTCTAGATGATGCTATCTTTAAGGGAGTTGTTGCTTCCCGTCAACTGGCGAAGAGACAGCTAACTTGGCTACGAGGTTGGGAGGATTTGATGATTTTCGATAGTTTATCGAAAGATCTTGTTTCAGAGGCCTTGAATTATATAGAAAGCAGGATTATATAGGGGAAATACTTAAAAATTTGGTGTAGTATCTACAATATTGTTTTATCGGTATTTAATTTAAAATTTTACGCATACTTAAGGAGATTCCAATGTCAAAAGGGCAATCATTACAAGACCCTTATCTAAATGTTCTACGCAAAGAAAGAGTGCCTGTTTCTATCTTTCTTGTTAATGGAATTAAACTTCAAGGTCAAATTGAGTCATTCGATCAATTCGTCATTTTGTTAAAGAATACAGTTAGTCAAATGGTTTATAAGCATGCAATTTCGACTGTTGTGCCTTCTCGTACTATCCGTGTTCCATCTCCTGATCAACCAGAAGATGATGTTGAGTAGTTTGTCTGCATTAAGACAAACAGAGGAATATTATATTGTTTTTTGAACGCCCTGATAGCGGTGATCTAGCTGTATTGGTTCATATCGATTTTCATGTTCAAGGTGAAACATATGGACCAGAAGAGTTTGTTGAGCTTGCTATTTCCGCCGGCGCGGATCCTGTTGCAGTTGTTTCGGGGTCTCGTCAGCGTCCTGATGCTAGATACTTTGTCGGTACTGGTAAACTCGCAGAAATTAAAGAAATTGTTGATCGAGAAGAAGCAGAAATTGTGCTTTTTGATCATGCTTTATCACCTTCTCAAGAACGAAATCTAGAAAGTATTTTAAAATGTCGTGTGCTTGATCGCACAGGACTTATTTTGGATATCTTTGCTCAACGTGCACGAACCCATGAAGGTAAGTTGCAGGTGGAGCTTGCTCAGTTGCAGCATATGTCAACACGCCTAATTCGTGGTTGGACTCACTTAGAGCGCCAGAAAGGCGGTATAGGTATGCGTGGGCCGGGTGAAACTCAGCTTGAAACTGACCGACGCTTGCTACGAGAGCGAATTAAATCTATTCAAAAGCGATTGGATAAAGTTGGTTCTCAACGAGATCAAAATCGTCGCTCACGTTCCCGTTCTGCAATACCAACGGTTTCATTGGTTGGCTATACGAACGCAGGCAAATCTACCTTGTTTAATCATGTTACTGGAGCGGAAGTGTATGCGGCTGACCAGCTGTTTGCGACTTTGGATCCGACGTTAAGGCGTTTAGATATTGAGCAAGTTGGAACCATTATTTTAGCGGATACAGTTGGGTTTATTCGTCAATTGCCTCACCGTTTGATCAAAGCCTTTCAGGCAACACTAAAAGAGTCGTCAGAGGCTGATTTGTTGTTGCACGTGGTTGATGCTGCGGACATTGCTCGTGATGAAAATATGACTCATGTTGACTCTGTTCTGGAAGAAATTGGTGCCAACGAAGTTCCAACATTAAAAGTTTTTAATAAAATTGATGCACTTCCTACCGGTGAGCCTCGTATAGATAGAGACGCCGATGGGAACCCTTATCGAGTTTGGTTGTCTGCTCGTGATGGGCGAGGGCTTGATTTGTTGCAGCAAGCGATCGCAGAGCTTTTGGCGGAGGACGTTTTTAGTGAGACGCTTTCTTTGTCAAACAAATATGGTCGTCTCAGAGCAATGCTTTTTGAGCATGGCGCTGTAAAGGCAGAGCGTTTCGATGAAGAAGGGCACTCTATACTTGAAGTTAAGTTGCCTAAGAAAGATTATTTACAGATTTTGGCTCGTGCAGGCATGTCTGAAGATCAGATAGTTGCCGCATAGTTTTACCGGATTATCATTAAAATAAAGTGGAGATGCAGTATGGCCTGGAATGAACCGGGTAATAACGACAATGACCCATGGAATCCAGATAAAAACCGTAATAATGGTGCTGGGCGCCCTGACGAAGGTCGTGATAAAGATACCAACAATAGCAATGATCCTTGGGGTCGTCCGTCTGGTGGGAAAGAACAAGGACCACCAGATCTTGATGAAGCCTTTCGAAAGTTGATGGATATGTTTGGGGTGAAGAAAACTCGTAAGTCGGGTGGCTCCAATGGTGGTGGTTCAGGCATGTCTGGCAAATTTGGTGGTAGTTTGATTGCTATTGCTTTGATTGCTATTGGTGCGCTATGGGCTACAACAGGTATCTATCAGGTTGACCAGCAGGAACGTGGTGTTGTTTTTCGTTTAGGTGAATATCACTCTACTGTTTTGCCAGGGCTGCATTGGAATCCGCCGCTAATTGACAGTGTGAGCAAAGTGAATGTAACGAAAGTTCGTTCCCATGATCACAAAGCATTAATGCTGACGGTTGATGATGCGATTGTCGAAGTGGGTGTTTCTGTACAGTATTCCGTTCAAGAGCCTAAAGACTTTTTGGTGAATGTTCGTAGCCCTGAAGAGTCTTTGGCTCAGATTACAGAAAGTGCACTTCGTCACGTTGTTGGTAGTTCTGAAATGGATCAAATTTTAACGGAAGGTCGTGAGTTGTTGGCGACAGAGGTTAAAGCTCGTATTCAAGATTACAGCAGCGCTTACGGTACTGGTTTGTTGATTTCAAAAGTTAACGTTGAAAACACTCAAGCGCCAACGCAAGTTCAAGAAGCATTTGATGACGTAATCAAAGCAAAAGAAGACGAGTTGCGTGTACGTAATGAAGCAGAATCTTATGCTAACGGTATTATTCCTGAAGCTCGTGGTCGTGCTCAACGTATTCGAGAGGAAGCTGAAGCTTACCGCTCTGAAATCGTAGCTCGTGCAAGTGGTCAGGCAGATCGTTTTGATCGTTTATACCGTGAATATACAAAAGCGCCTGACGTAACTCGTCGTCGTTTGTATATCGAAACGATGGAATCCGTTTACAAAGATGTGAACAAGGTTGTTGTTGACACCGAAGGTGGGAATAACATGATGTACCTTCCTTTGGATCAATTAATGAAGCAGCGTGCAGCATCTTCTGATTCTAGTGTGATTGGTTCCACAAATATCGGGTCGTTAACGGATCAAGTTATTGAAGAAATTCGTAAACGTCAAAGTTCCACTGTTCGTAGAGAGGGCCGAAACTAATGAAAAGCTTTTCTTTTTCAGTTTTATTTGTTGTTCTTCTCGGTATTTTGTTTGCTTCACAGACGTTGTTCGTTGTGAAAGAAACAGAACGAGCAGTAGTGCTTAAATTTGGTGAAATTGTTCAGGAAGATGTTCAGCCTGGCCTTCACTTTAAACTGCCTGTCATGAACGAAGTTAAGAAATTCGATGCTCGAATTTTAACAATGGATTCTCGTCCTCAGCGTTATTTAACGCTAGAGAAAAAGGCGGTTATTGTTGATTCTTACGTGAAATGGAAAATCGATTCGGTTGCTAAGTTCTATCAGGCAACATCTGGTGATGAAATCGTTGCTAACCGTGTATTGTCTTCTCGAGTAGACACAGGGCTTAGAAATAAGTTTGGTGAAAGAACCATGCACGAAGTTGTCTCTGGTGAACGTGACCAGTTAATGACTGAATTGCGTGATGATCTAAATATTGTTGCTCAGAATGAGCTAGGTATTTCGATTGTTGATATACGTGTTAAGCGTATTGATCTTCCGCCAGATGTAAGTGAATCTGTTTATCAGCGAATGAGAACAGAGCGTGAGCGTGAAGCTCGTGAGCACAGATCGAAAGGTTTGGAGCTTGCAGAAGGTATACGTGCTGATGCAGATCGTCAGCAAGTTGTACTAGAAGCGGAAGCTCAGCGAGACGCGGAAATGATTCGTGGTGATGGTGATGCGAAAGCAGCAGCGATTTACTCTAACGTTTACACGCAGGATCCTGAGTTCTACGAGTTTTACCGTAGCCTTCAGGCATACCGTGAGAGCTTTAATGGTAATAGTGACTTGTTTGTCCTAGAACCAGACAGTGAATTCTTCAAATATTTGAACAGCTCTACAAATAGTGCTGCCAAATAGAGTGGATATTCATTAATAATCGTACATGAGGCCTATTTGTTAAAATAGGAAACATGGTACTATTACGCAAACCGGGCATGGCCCGGTTTTTTAATGGTCAAAATAAAGAGAATCTATGCAAGAATTGCTGCAGTCGCTGTTGGTTGGCGTCAGCCTTTTATTGATCGTCGAGGGCTTTTTGCCTTTTCTCGCTCCAAAGCTATGGCGAGAAATAATGAAGAAAGCAATCGTGAGCTCAGATTTTAATTTACGTATTCTGGGTGTGGTTAGTATGATTCTTGGGTTAATACTTCTTTTGCTGACACGACGCTAAGAGGATAATTTAATGACATTAGCAGATCGCTGGTTGCTTCCTGAGGGAGTCGATGAAGCGTTGCCAGTACAGGCGGCTAAAATTGAACACCTTAGAAGAACTCTGCTTAATCTCCATGAAAGTTGGGGATACCATCTAGTAATACCTCCTCTTTTAGAGTACCTGGATTCACTTCTCACAGGCGCAGGCTCAGACCTAGAAATTGAAACCTTTAAAGTAATTGACCAATTATCTGGTCGTCTTTTAGGTATTCGTGCCGATTTTACTTCTCAAGTGGCTCGTATTGATGCTCATTGCCTAAAGGGTGAGGGTGTTAAACGATTGAGTTATTGTGGCAGTGTATTAAGAACGGTACCCGCAGGATTAGATGGTACTCGTAGTCCTATTCAGTTAGGCGCAGAAATTTATGGTCATGGTGGTGTTGAAAGTGATATTGAAGTTTTGTCTTTGATGTTGCAAACGCTTTCCGCTGCTGGGCTTCCTAATCTTGTCCTTGATTTAGGGCATGTAGATGTTGTTAGTGGCGTGCTTGCTGCTTGTCATCTTGATAAAACAGATGAAGGTAAGTTAATTGAGTTGTATAAAACCAAAGACTTACCTGAACTTGATCGATTTGTAGAAGGATTGTCTTTACCTGATCAACAAAAGCAATGGTTGGTTGGTTTGCCTCGTTTATGTGGCGGTAAAGAAGTATTAGAGCGAGCAACGACATTATTGAGTGGTGTAAGTGACTCAATTGATGGTGCAATTGCATTGTTGGAAACCTTGAGTAATGTTGTTTGTCAGCGTTTTCCAAAAGTGGGTTTGCATTTCGACTTAAGCGATTTGGTTTCTTATAGTTATCACACTGGCGTTGTTTTTGCTGCTTATGTTCCTGGTCATGGTAATGCCATAGCCCGAGGTGGGCGATACAATAATATCGGTCAGGTTTTTGGTCGATCTCGTCCAGCTACAGGCTTTAGTACCGATGTGAAGGCCTTAGTAGCCTTAACTGATGTTGTGGTAGATAAAGCAAAAATGGTTTTGTCGCCTGTTTGTACAAGTGACGCACTTTGGCAGAAAATTAACACTTTGCGCGCGGAAGGCTATCGCGTCGTTGAGGTTTTAGACGACCTTTATTCAAGTGAAGCAGAGTTTAAGCTGGATTTTGTTGACGGTGTTTGGCAGTTAGTGCCAATTAAAAACTAGAACTTTCTTTAAGAACTATCTAAATGAGACCTGAAATTATGGGTAAAAATGTTGTTATTCTAGGCACTCAATGGGGTGATGAAGGTAAAGGTAAAGTTGTTGATTTGTTGACTGAAGACGTTGCTGCGGTAGTGCGTTTTCAAGGTGGACACAACGCTGGTCATACCTTGGTTATCGATGGTAAGAAAACAGTTTTGCATTTAATACCATCAGGTATTTTGCGTGAAGGTGTTCAATGCATTATTGGTAATGGTGTTGTGCTATCGCCTGAAGCGTTGCAGAAAGAAGTGCTTGAGCTTCTTGAGCAAGGTGTTCCTGCTGTAGATCGCTTGAAAATCAGTGCGGCTTGTCCTTTGATTCTTCCTTACCACATTGCTATTGATCAGGCTCGTGAGCTTGCTAAAGGCGAAAAGAAAATCGGTACAACTGGTCGTGGTATCGGGCCTGCTTATGAAGATAAAGTAGCGCGACGTGCTATTCGTGTTGGCGATTTGCTAGATTCTGAGCGCTTTGCAAGCAAGCTTAAAGAAGTGCTTGAATACTACAACTTTGTACTAACTCAGTATCACAAAGTTGAGCCAATTTCTTATGATGAGGTTTACGCTGCTGGTCTAGAAATGGCAGAGTTCTTGCGTCCAATGGTTGCCGATACAATTACTCTACTGCATGATTTGCGCAAGTCCGGCGCGAATATTATGTTTGAAGGTGCTCAAGGTTCATTGTTGGATGTTGACCACGGTACTTATCCATACGTTACATCATCTAACACTACTGCTGGCGGCGCGCCTGCTGGTACTGGTTTTGGTCCTTTGTACTTGGATTATGTATTGGGTATTACGAAAGCCTACACAACACGTGTTGGTTCTGGTCCTTTCCCAACAGAATTGTTTGATGAAGATGGTGAGCGCTTAGGTACTCGCGGCCATGAATTTGGTGCGACAACGGGTCGTTCTCGTCGCTGTGGTTGGTTTGATGCTGTTGCTTTGCGTCATGCGGTTCAAATTAACTCAGTATCTGGCATGTGTTTGACTAAACTTGACGTACTAGATGGTTCTTCAGTAATCAAGGTTTGTGTGTCTTATACAGATGCAGAAGGTAAGCCGGTTGCTGGTTCACTTGTTGATAGTGAAGGTTACGAGCAAGCGAAGCCTGTTTATGTTGAGTTGCCTGGTTGGACTGAATCCACAGTTGGTGCGGAAAACTTCGAAGCATTGCCTAAAAATGCTCAAGACTACATTCGTTTCCTAGAAGAGCAAGTTGGCGTTCCTGTAGATATTATTTCTACTGGTCCAGATCGAAATGAGACGATCGTTATCCGCGACCCTTTTAATCAATAATTGATTAAAAGTCGTTTGTAATGATTATAAAAGCCGCTTTATTGCGGCTTTTTTGTTTTTAGTGGTCTGTTAAGTTCATCATATTAGTATTCTTTGTAAATAGAGTGAAAAGAGGGGGACGAGTTTATTCGCTGCTAAGGTAATATTTACAATTGAATTTACGGCGATCTAACTGCCTACTAAATAATTGAAAAAATAAGAGGGAAGAGTGATGGTAAAGTTATTACTTGCTGATGATGATGCTCGTTTATCGGATTTAATTAAAGAATACTTTGATGGTGAAGGTTATGAAGTGGCCCACGCTTGGAATGGTCGTGAGGCGCTAGAGTTAATGGCAGCAGATATGCCAGATATTATCATTCTGGATGTGATGATGCCTGAACTAGATGGCTTCGAAACATTAAAGCAAATTCGAAATAAGAGTGCTGTTCCCGTTATTATGCTAACCGCAAAAGGCGATGATATTGATCGTATTCTTGGACTGGAAATGGGAGCAGATGATTATTTGTCTAAACCATTTAATCCGAGAGAATTGTTGGCACGTATTAAAGCAATCTTGCGTCGTGCAAGCCAAGAGCGTGAAGATGATCCAACGGCAGATATCGATTTGTCTGGTGTTTTGTTGCGCCGCAAAGATCGTACGGTTTATCTGGAAGGTGAATTGGTTGAGCTGACAACATCTGAGTACACATTATTAGAGTGTATGTTGATGGCGCCAGGTCAAGTATTAACAAAACAAGAGCTTTCAGAAAAAGCGCTTGGTCGTAAATTAACTATGTATGATCGTAGTTTGGATATGCATATTAGTAATTTGCGTAAGAAAATTGGTAATTTAGAAACGGGCGACCCTAGAATTAAGACGGTTCGTGGTGTTGGCTATATTTTTGTATCAAATGAGCAAGGCGCTTAAGCTTTTATGAAGAATACTTTTCTACGCGTGTTTCTTGTTGTGCTGTTGTCCAATATTGTTGTTGTCAGTATTGGCTTGGGGATGGTGCAGTTTATTCAGAAACGCAATCAAGTGTCAGCGGATGTCTTGGGAGATGTTGGTGTTCAGTTGGTTGCAGGGTATGAAAAGTTTGGGCTGAAGTCTCTGGAGACTGAAGTCGAAAAAGCAGAAAAAAGGTTGTCTGGGACGATTTACCTTTATCAAGAAAATGGTCGGCCGCTTCTTAAATCATTGCCTCGTAATTTTAGAGAGCAAAATACGAATGATTCAACGAGTCGTCCAGCCGCTGACTTTTTGCATAGTCAGTTTATACAGGTGATTGGTGGGAATAATGTTCAATATCTGCTGATCTTTAAGCCAGACCCAAAGATTGATTCTTTGGCGCCGGAAGCTGTAGTTGGGTTTTCTTTGTTGGGTTTGTTTGTGTCGAGCGGTGTGTTGGCTTATTGGCTTTTGGGTCCGTTACTTAAATTACAACGAGTGGCGCGCTCTTTCGGTCAAGGCGATATGACGGCGAGGGTGGAAGATAAATTAGCTCGACGCCGTGATGCGATTGGTAAGTTGGCTCAAGAATTTAATGAAATGGCCGTTCGTATTGAGACGCTTTTATCATCTAAAGAGCGTTTGATGCGAGATGTGTCTCATGAGCTAAGAACTCCTTTAGCGCGCATTGAAGTTGCCCTAACAATTGCTGAAGACAAATACGCCATTGAAGCTCAAAAAGGTTATTTATGTCGGATTCGTACCGAGTTACATGAGTTGGATGAATTGATCGGGCAAGTGTTAACTTTGAGTCGTTTAGAGGCAGCTTCACTTCTAAAAGAACAAATGAACTTTCAAGAATGGCTTGATGATATTGTGGACGACGTCAGTTTTGAGAGTCAGTTGAAGGGGATCTCTGTTACCAAGTCTGGTCGTTTTCCAAAAACCATATTGGGCGATCCTCTTCAGTTACGTCATGCGATAGAAAATGTTCTGCGAAATGCCTGTTTCTATGCAGGTGAGGGTGGTGAGATTGAGGTGGTTACTGAAGAAAAATCGGGTTCTGCTTTTATCTATGTTCGAGATAACGGGCCAGGTGTTTCTGAGGATAAACTGGAAAAAATCTTCCATGCCTTTTATAGGTCATCTGAAGCGCGTGAGGCAAATAGTGGTGGTTTTGGTGTAGGGCTCACTATTTCACAGCGTATCATTCGAGCCCATAAAGGAACTATCTCAGCTCGAAACCGCGAAGAAGGTGGTTTAGAAGTTTGTTTTCAATTGCCCGTGGCATGATTGGCTTGGCTTTTTCTGCGGTCGTCAGAAAAAGAGCTTGTTATTGTTGTACTAGGTAAGTAAGATGCGCCTCGCAAGTTGGCTAGGCAGTCGCCGCTCAATTTATTGAGGGGAGGAAAGTCCGGGCTTCGCAGGGTAAAGTGCCAGGTAACGCCTGGGGGGCGCGAGCCTACGGAAAGTGCAGCAGAAAATATACCGCCTAAGCAGTTTACTGCCGGTAAGGTTGAAATGGTGCGGTAAGAGCGCACCGCGCGACTGGTAACAGTTCGTGGCAAGGTAAACCCCACTTGAAGCAAGACCAAATAGGAACTCTTTGGCGTGACCCGCGCTGAGTTCGGGTAGGTTGCTAGAGACGTGCAGTGATGTACGGATTAGATGAATGACTGTCCATGACAGAACCCGGCTTATCGGCCAACTTGCAATTTTTATCTCTTCCCGTCTTAAATCTTTTTTCTCCAATCCCTAATTTTAATTGTCAGAAGGCTAATTTATATTGCTTTCGGCTTTTTTGTGTCTGTGTTTTCTGTTCACTCTCAATTTTCTACTGATTTTTCTATTTAACTGTCTTTAAACGAAAAAACTTATAAAAACACCGCTTTTTAGCGGTGTTTTAGTATCCGTTGTCCCCGTTTTTCTATTTTCTACTAATATTTTTTTACTATTTTGATAAAAAAGTGTTAAATTGTGGGATAAAGTGTCTATAAGTGGGATTTAATTGTGTTCAGAGGGATTCATCAAGTAAGCGTTGATGTGAAGGGGCGTATGTCGCTCCCTGCACGTTTGCGTGATGAATTAGCTCAATACGACGATGAAGGCGTCGTCGTCACAATTGATCCAGTGTCCAGATGTTTGTTGCTTTATCCCTTATCTGAGTGGGATTTAATTCAACAAAAATTAGACAAGTTGCCGACATTTCAGCCTCAAGCCAGACGGCTTCAGCGTTTACTTGTTGGTCATGCAACAGATTTAGAGGTGGATAAAGCAGGGCGTATTTTGTTGCCAGCGCCACTTCGAGAGTTTGCTCGCTTAGATAAAAAGCTCACGATTCTTGGTCAAGGTAAGAAGTTAGAGATCTGGAGCTACGAAGAGTGGGAAGCACAACGTGAAGATTACTTGGCTCAAGACGCGCTTGAGGATCTACAAATAGAAACCATGATGGATATTTCTTTATGACAAATACGATGGCAGAACACATAAGCGTCATGCTTCATGAGTCCGTCGATATGCTAGTGACTGACGAGAACGGCCTTTATGTCGATGGTACTTTCGGCCGAGGTGGGCACACTCGTTTAGTGCTAAATAGACTGAAAGAAGGTCGCTTGCTTGGTTTTGATAAAGATCCTGTGGCAATAGAGCATGGTAAACAGCTAGAGCAAGAAGATCCTCGTTTTTCTATTGTGCAAGACAGTTTTGCCAATATGGCGACGCAAATTCCTAATGTGTTCGGAGTGGATAGAGTTGACGGTGTGATGATGGATTTGGGGGTTTCTTCACCTCAAATTGATGACGCTGAACGCGGCTTTAGTTTTATGAATGATGGCCCGCTTGATATGCGTATGAACCCTAACGAGGGAATGAGTGCAGCGGAGTGGATCGCTGTAGCAAAAGAAAAAGAGATTGCAGATGTTATGTATCAATACGGTGAAGAACGATTCTCTCGTCGTATTGCAAAAGCCATTTGTGAATACCGTGCACACACACCTATTTTAACCACCCTTCAATTATCGAAAATCGTAGCTGAAGCCAATCCTGCGTGGGAGAAAGGCAAAAATCCTGCGACTCGAGCTTTTCAGGGTATTCGTATTTACATCAATAACGAACTTGGTGATTTGGAGTTAGGGCTTGATGCTGCTGCCGAAGCCTTAAAAGTTGGCGGACGATTGGCTGTCATCAGTTTCCATTCTCTTGAAGATCGTATTGTTAAACGCTTTATGAAGTTAAAAGCCAAAGGGCCTGAGTTGCCAAGGCATTTACCTATTCAGAATGCACATCTCAACATCAAATTTAAAACAGTAGGGAAGGCCATTAAGCCGTCTCAATCTGAAGTGAGTGAGAATGTTCGGTCTCGAAGCGCGGTGTTAAGAGTCTTGGAGCGAGTAAGTGATTAGGCCGACTTTTTCGCCTTTGATATTTATCGCCTGTGTTTTGATGTTGGCGATCGTTTCTGTAGCGGTCGTTATTCAAGTTTACGACTTCAGAAAAAACTTTTCTTACCTTCAAGCATTGAAGCAAAGCGAAGTGGATTACGAAGTGAAATGGGGGCAGTTGTTACTTGAACAAAGTGCTCTCACTCAGCCGAGCCGTTTAGAACAGTCGGCAATTAGAAATTTAAATATGCACTCACCTTCACCGGATGAATTGGTAATAGTAAAACCATGAGTACTGAAAATAGTGTTTACACCCCAGCCAAATGGCGCTTTAGATTTGTTTATCTTATCGCTCTGATGTTGTTTCTTGTCGCGGGCGGGCGACTCTTTTACCTGACGGTTGTTGATAGAGATTTTTTACAGAACCAAGGTGAAATTAGAGCGGTAAGAACAGAATCGATTCCAGCTACTCGTGGCATGATTTTAGATCGTCGTGGCGAGCCTTTGGCGGTTAGTACGCCTACTTGGACGGTAGTGGCTAACCCTAGAGCGCTTTGGAAACTAGAGCGTGATCCATCTACGAACTCTGGGCCAGAGCAAGAAATTACTCGCCTTGCCGAAGTAATGGGCGTTGGGCGTGCTTGGTTGCAAGAAAAATTCGAAGCAAACAAAAAACGCTCTTTTATGTATTTGCGTCGTCAAATTTCGCCTCATGAGGCGGACGCTATCATGGCTGCGAAAGTGGTCGGTGTTACAAAAACGAAAGAATATAAGCGCTTTTATCCTGCTGGTGAGGTGGCTTCCCATGTGGTTGGCTTTACCAATATTGATGATAAAGGCCAAGAAGGGATCGAATTGGCGTATAACCGAGCATTGCAAGGTGAGCCGGGACGTCGCAGTTATGTTAAGGATCTTTCAGGAAATATCATTCGCGGAATCGGTGTTGATGAGACAGAGCACCCTGGTGAAAATATAGAGTTGAGTGTCGATCTTAGACTGCAATATTTGGCTTATCGAGAGTTAAAAGCAGCAGTAACTGAGCATCGTGCAACTTCTGCGTCTGCCGTTATTCTAGATGTAAAAACGGGAGAGATTTTGGCGATGGTTAATCAGCCTTCTTATAACCCGAATGATAGATCTAAGCTGGAATACGAAGAGTTACGAAATCGAGCGGTAATTGATTTGTTTGAACCTGGTTCAACTATGAAGCCTTTTACTATTGCAACGGCTCTGATGTCTGGGCAATACACCACGGAAACGACGATTAATACGTCGCCAGGTTATTTGCGTTTTGGCCGCTTTACTATCCGTGATGCGACTAACTACGGTGATATGGATTTTGAGAAACTGCTCATTAAGTCGAGTAACGTTGGTGCTTCAAAAATAGCACTTTCTTTGCCTCAAGATGCTATATGGAATATGGATTATGAGCTTGGTATCGGCTCTCCTGTAGGAATAGGTTTCCCAGGTGAAGCGTCTGGTGTGCTTCCGTCGCACCCTAAATGGCATCCATCTGAAATTGCAACCTTGTCTTATGGTTATGGTTTGTCTGTATCGACTTTGCAGTTGGCACAGGCTTACATGACATTAGCGAACGATGGCTATCGTGTTCCTGTGACGCTTTTTAAACAAGATTCTCCTGCTAATGGTAAGCAAGTGATTCCTCGTAAGGTCGCCAAAGATGTGGTCAAAATGATGGAAGCTGTTGTTCAAAAAGGGTCTGGTAAAGCGGCTCAGATTCCAGGTTACCGAGTGGCGGGAAAAACAGGTACGGTTCACAAAGTTGGCTCGAAAGGTTATGAATATGATCAATACATTGCCTTGTTTGCTGGTGTTGCCCCAGCGTCTAATCCACGCTTAGCCATGGTTGTCATGATAAATGATCCTAAAGGGCGAGAATATTACGGCGGTGAAGTGGCGGCGCCAGTATTTTCTCGAGTCATGGAAGGGGCTTTGACAACATTGAATATTTACCCTGACTTACCGGAAGGTCTTAGAGAAGTACGTTTGGAGCCGAAGAAAACTGTCCCTCTTCAAGTCGTACAAGGTGGTTAAATGGTCCAATTCTCTCATGAGCAGTTACTTACTTTAGCGGGTTTCTCCATTGGAGATAACTCGCATTCTGCGTTTTATAATCTTGTTGAAACAGATAGCCGAAAAGTAAATGAAGATACGGTCTTTTTTGCTTTACCGGGAGTGAACTCTAATGGCTGGGACTACTTAGATAATGTTGCTTCTCTTGGCTGTCGCGTTGCTGTTGTTCCGAATAATATAGATTTGCATCATGACAAAATTGAGCTTATCTTGGTTGAAGATCCTGCCAAACTTTTAGTCGCTTCTTTACAGCAGTTTTTTGGTGCTATGCCTAAGCAAATGGTGGCTGTTACAGGTACCAATGGCAAGTCGTCTATTTGTTTCTATATGGCGCAGCTGGCACAGTATTCTGGTTTAAAGAGCGGCTTGGTGGGAACTTTCGGTGTTGGCGCATTAGATAATCTGCAAGAGGCGAAACAAACTACTCCAGATTTATTGTCTCTTCATCGAACACTCATTGAAATGGCTGACTCTGGTGTGGAGTTTGTTGCTTTTGAGGCGTCTTCGCACGCTTTGGATCAAGGGCGAATTGAAGGGGTTCCTTTTCAAACAGCTGTGTTTTCAAATCTGTCTCGCGATCACCTTGATTATCATGGTGATATGCACTCTTATGCTTTGGCCAAACAGCGTTTATTTACTTTTCCAACGCTGACTCATTCTGTTTTCTGTCTTGATGATGAATACGCTACTTTTATGACAAAAGCCGCGTTGAATTCGAGTTGTCATTATTACAGTGCTGAAAATGCATTGGCGGATTTTTACGCAAAGGATCTAGTGCTTGATGCTTCTGGTTTTCGTTTTGTGCTGTGCCACCCTGAAGGGGAAAGCTATGTCGAGCTTCCTTTGTTGGGGCGCTTTAATGTGCAAAATGCCTTGGCAGCTTTGGCGAGCCTTTGGTACCAAACGAGCGATAAAGCGCTTCTTATCGAAGGTTTGTCGAAATTGCGAGGCGCGCCAGGTCGAATGGATAAAGTAGAAGTGGCCGGTGCTCCTCTTGTTGTTGTGGATTTCGCTCATACCTCTGATGCATTGGTGGTTGCATTGCAAGCAGTAAAAGAACATACCAATGGTCGGCTTATTTGTGTTTTCGGTTGCGGCGGTGATCGCGATAGAGGTAAACGGCCTTTGATGATGTCGGCGGCATTGTCTAATGCAGATTATGTTTGGTTAACATCTGACAACCCAAGAACAGAGTCAATGGAGCAAATTTTTTCTGATGTTTTATCGGAAACTGAATCTGATGATAAGAGGTTCTGTCTTGAACCTGACCGTCGTGTGGCAATTAGCAAAGCGATTGCCACTGCTGATGTAAACGATGTGATTCTTATTGCTGGTAAAGGACATGAAAACTATCAGGATATTCAGGGTGTGAAGCACCATTTCGATGATAAAGAGGAAGCCTTAAAGGCGTTGGAAGCTTATGTTGGTTGATCTTACCCTGGCAGATATCGCGGCGGCTTGTAATGGTGAGTTGGTTGGCCCGAATCAAAGCATTCAGTTGGTAGTAACAGATACTCGAAAAATATCGAATGGTTGTTTGTTTGTCGCATTAAAAGGTGAGCGTTTTGATGGTCATGACTATGCTGCCGCTGCGATGAATTCTGGTGCGGTTGGCGTGTTGGTTGATCGTGATGTGGATGTCGAATCTTATGTCAAAGTAACAGACACTAAAGTTGCGTATGGACGTATTGCGCGCTTGGTACGAGACGCTTTTAAAGGGCCAGTTGTTTGTATTACAGGCAGTAATGGTAAAACAACTGTAAAAGATTGGTTGGCACAATCCTTTACCGATCAAAAAGTGTTAAAAACGCAGGCCAATTTGAACAATCAAATAGGTGTGCCGCAAACTTTGTTAGGTTTAGCGTCTTTTCATGATGTTGCTGTGGTAGAAACGGGAACCAGTATTCCAGGTGAAATTGAGCGATTGGCTGAGATTGCTTTTCCAGATGTGGTGATTTTAACCAATGCAAGTGGTAGCCACTTTGAAGGTTTTGGGAATCTTGAGGGCATTGCTAAGGAAAAAGGGTGTTTGATCTCTGGCGCTCACCCTGATGCGACGATCATTCTAAATTCTGATGATGGTTTTTATCCTTATTGGTGTGAGTTGGCTGGTTCGCGTCCTGTTTTGTCTTTTGGTTTCGGTGAGTCTGCGGATCTTTATGCTTTTGACTTAGAGTTAAACGCTGAATCTAGTCAGGCAAAGTTTTGCTATCAAGGTGAAGTGCTGTCTGTATTTATAGCAAGTGCAGGTAAACATCAAATTGCCAATGGTATGGCAGTTGTATTGGCTTTAATAGCAACTGGCATGAGTTACCATGATGCGGTGCAAAAATTGGCATCTCCAGTGCATGTTTCTGGGCGATTAGAGCGCCTTAGAACAAAAAATGAAGCTCTCTTAATTAATGATTGTTACAATGCCAGCCCAACATCTGTAGAGGCCGCAATTGATGTGCTTGCTATGCAGTCAGTTGATAAAACATGGCTGATTTTGGGGGCGTTAGGAGAGCTTGGCGAACGACAGGAAGCCGTCCATCGAGATCTAGGTTTATACGCTAAAGAAAAAGGTATTTCTTGTTTGATTTGTGTTGGTGCCGTTGCAGGCGTGGCAGGAACTGCTTTTATGGAAAAGGGCGGTGATGCAAAGTTGTGTAATTCACATGAGGAAGCGGCAGCGTTAGTTTGTTCGCTTGGAAGAAATCACGCCATTTTAGTGAAGGGCTCTCGCTCCGCTAAAATGGAAAATGTTATTGAAGCATTAAAATAATTAGGATGTTCCTGACCAATGTTACTTTTGCTGGCGACTTATTTAAGTAAGTATCACACTTTTTTTGCAGTGTTTAATTATTTGTCTCTTCGAGCCATTTTGGGTGTGCTCACTGCGTTAGTTATCTCTCTTTTAATCGGCAATAAAGTAATTGTTTTATTGCAGCGTTTGCAAATCGGACAAGCTGTTCGAGATGACGGCCCACAATCCCATTTATCCAAAGCCGGTACGCCAACGATGGGTGGAGCATTAATTATTTTCTCCATCACGGTCAGTACGCTTTTGTGGGGTGATTTAACCAACCAATATGTGTGGGTTGTTTTGCTAGTAATGTTGGCTTTTGGTGTTGTTGGTTGGGTTGATGACTATCGTAAGGTAGTTGAAAAAAACTCTCGAGGTTTGCCTAGTCGTTGGAAATATTTTTGGCAAAGTGTATTCGGTTTGGCGGCAGCGTTTTATTTGTATTACACAGCCAGTACACCAGCCGAAACCGCACTGATAGTTCCTTTGTTTAAAGATGTGGCTATTCCTTTAGGCGCGTTTTTTATTGTGCTTACTTATTTTGTTATTGTCGGAACCAGTAATGCAGTCAACCTTACTGACGGTCTAGACGGTTTAGCAATTTTGCCTACGGTACTTGTCGGTGGTGCGTTAGGTGTGTTTGCTTATTTAACTGGTAACGTTCGCTTTTCTGAGTATTTGTTAATCCCTTATGTTCATGGTTCGGGTGAGTTACTTGTATTTTGTGCCGCTTTGGCGGGCGCTGGATTGGGTTTTTTGTGGTTTAACACATACCCAGCGCAAATCTTTATGGGGGATGTAGGTTCCTTGGCACTTGGTGCAGCGCTGGGTGTGATTGCAGTTATCGTTCGTCAAGAGTTGGTGTTGTTTATTATGGGCGGTGTTTTCGTCATGGAAACTGTGTCTGTAATCTTGCAAGTTGCCTCCTATAAGTTAACAAAACGCAGAATTTTTAGAATGGCGCCAATACATCATCATTTTGAGTTAAAAGGCTGGGCAGAGCCTAAAGTTATTGTGCGCTTTTGGATTATTACTGTTTGCCTTGTTTTGATTGGTTTCGCTACCTTAAAAGTACGTTAGGAGTTTTAAATGTCGTTGATCGGGTCAGATCGAGTAAGAGCCGTTGTTGGCTTGGGGGCGACAGGTTTATCTTGTGTACGCTTTTTAGCTAGCAAGGGAATTGATTTTTATGTGGTGGATTCTCGTGAGAACCCTCCAGGATTGGAGCAGGCAAAACTGCTTTGTCCAGAAGATCGTATTTTGACAGGTGATTTAGCGGTACTTGAAACCCTTGGTGTAACAGAATTGTACGTTAGCCCTGGTATTGCATTGCGGACGCCTGTTTTGTCTCGTTTAGCCGAAAAGGGTGTGGCCATGCGAGGCGATATTGATTTGTTTCGCGATTATGTGGATGCACCGTTCGTTGCTATTACAGGTTCAAATGCCAAAAGCACAGTCACTACCTTGGTGGCTTTGTTGCTTCAGGCGTGTGGAAAAGATGTTAAAGCAGGTGGCAATTTAGGGTTGCCTGCTTTGGATCTCCTTTCTTCCGGTACAGATTATTATGTATTGGAATTATCTAGCTTTCAGCTTGAAACAACACCTGCTTTGCAAGCAGATGTGGCTTGCCTTTTAAATGTCTCTGAAGATCATATGGATCGTTATACTGATTTTTACGAGTATCAGCGCGTAAAACAAAGAGTATATCGAGGCTGTAAAGCGGCGGTTTGCAACAAGCAAGATATTTTGACGGCGCCTTTGTTGGCAGAAGCGACTCCTGTGCGTGCTTTCACGACAAAAAGCCCAGACCTAAAAGAGTTTGGGATGTTGAAAGATGGTGATGGCGCTTGGTTGTGTCGTGGTGTCGAGCGCTTGTACCACACTTCTCAAATTGCACTAAAGGGCACGCATAATTACGCAAATATTTTGGCTGCACTGGCTATGTTGGAATTGTTGGGTGTGGATGTGCGATCAGAAGGCGTTGCTAAGGTTTTAGCGGAATTTGGTGGTTTGCCACATCGCTGTGAAAGTGTTCGTACTTACCGTGGAGCCACGTTTATTAATGACTCCAAAGGCACAAATGTGGGTGCAACTCTGGCTGCTTTGCAAGGTCTTGGCTCCACGTCACATAAAAACATCACTCTTATTGCTGGCGGTGAGGGGAAAGGGGCGGACTTCAGTGACTTGAAAAAGCCTGTATCTGATTTTGTTCGTACGGTTTATTTGTTTGGTAAAGACGCGGATAACATTGCGACGGCATTGTCTTCAAATACTGTGATTAAGCGCTTTGAGACATTGGATGAAATTATTCATGATATTTCTTCGACGGTAAAAGAAGGCGATGTAGTTCTTTTTTCACCGGCCTGCGCTAGTTTAGATATGTATAAAAACTATGAAGCGCGCGGCGAGCACTTCGTAAACTTGGTTGCTGCCTTATGACATGGTTAAACATGTTTGACCGGGTTTCTTGGCGAGAACTTTCTCGTATCGATGCTATTTTCTTATCTTCTGTGGTGTCTATTTTAGCGTTGGGTATTGTCATGGTATCCAGTGCTTCCATTTCTGTGTCAGAAAGTATTCACGGTCACCCTTATTTCTTCATGATACGCCAGACCTTGTACTTGGTTCTTGGTTTGGTATTCGGTTGGATTTTGTTGTCTTTACCTACTAGTCAATTGCAAAAATGGGGCATCCTGATGATGGGCTTGTCTCTTATTTTGTTGATATTGGTTTTGGTACCAGGAATTGGGAAGAGTGTAAACGGTAGCCGCCGTTGGATTAATTTAGTGGTGTTTAACCTACAAGCCTCGGAAGTTGCGAAGGTTTGTATGGTGGTTTATATGTCTGGTTATTTGGTGCGACGTGCTGACCGAGTGAGAGAAGGTTGGATTGGTTTCTTTCTTCCTCTTTGTCTTTGCAGTGTTTTCTTGCTGTTTTTATTGCTTGAACCAGACTTCGGGGCGTCGGTTGTGTTGCTCGGCACTGTGATGGTGTTGTTATTTCTAGGTGGAGCGCCTCTATACCAGTTTTTGCTTTTGATGGTAGGTGCTGTGTCTATGTTAGGTGTGGTGGCGATATCTGAAAGTTATCGCTTAAAGCGCTTGATGAATTTTATTGACCCTTGGGCGGATCCTTTTAATGAAGGCTATCAGCTAAGTCAGGCGCTTATCGCATATGGGCGTGGCGAGTGGTTTGGTCTTGGTTTGGGGAATAGTGTTCAGAAGCTTTCCTACTTGCCTGAGGCGCATACCGATTTTGTGTTTTCAATTTGGGTTGAAGAAACCGGTATGTTGGGTGGTTTGCTGCTGATTCTTTTGTTTGCGGTCATGGTTGGGCGAGCGTTTAAAATAGGCCGAAAAGCTATGACTTTATCGCGACCTTTTGCTGCTTACATGTGCTTTGGTTTTGCGATTCTTATTTTAGCTCAAGTTATTATTAATATCGGTGTGAATACCGGCTTCTTGCCAACAAAAGGACTAACACTGCCTTTAATCAGCTACGGTGGTAGTAGTTTGATTATCACTTTGGGTAGCCTGTTTGTGGTTGCTCGAGTTGATGTAGAAAATCGACGTGCTGAAAAGGAACTGGGTGTCACGGACGCCAATTTAGAAAGTGACAGTCAAGAAGAGAGAGCAGAATGAGTGCTACTAAAAAAGTTATTGTGATGGCCGGTGGAACTGGCGGGCATATTTATCCTGCTCTAGCTTGTGCTCATGCTTTTATTGATAAAGGTCTGGATGTTGAGTGGCTTGGATCAAAAGGTGGGATGGAAGAAAAGCTTGTCGCGGAACATGATATTCGCCTGCATTCATTGTCGATTAAAGGTGTAAGAGGTAAGGGCTTGTTAGGGCTGCTAGCTGCGCCATTTAGAGTCTTGCATGCTATTGGTCAAGCTGTTGCTGTTTTACAAAAAACAAAACCTGATGTTGTGTTAGGGATGGGCGGGTTTGTTGCTGGCCCTGGTGGTGTAGCAGCTAAGCTGTTAAGAATCCCATTGGTGATTCATGAGCAAAATGCGGTTGCAGGAACCACAAACAAATTATTGTCAAAAGTGGCTACTTTGAAGTTGCAAGCTTTTGATAGTGCTCTGCCTAACGCTTTGAGTGTCGGTAACCCAATTCGAAACGATATATTGCAGCAGCAAGTTCGTGTTGCCAGAGAAAATGCAGCACGTCCATTACGGTTGTTGGTTGTCGGTGGAAGCTTAGGTGCGAAAGCAATTAATGATGTGATGCCGCAGGTATTGGCTAATTGGTCTTTTTCTCAGCGTTTGGATGTTTGGCATCAAACAGGTGTACGAAATTTTGATGAAGTTAAAGCTTTATATCAAAATGCCAATGTTGAGGCGAGGGTTGAGCCGTATTTGGATAATATGGATCAAGCGTATTATTGGGCGGATATTGTTCTGTGTCGTGCTGGTGCTATGACGGTCAGTGAGTTGGCGGTCGCTGGTTTGCCTTCTATTTTGATTCCATATCCTTTTGCAATTGATGATCATCAGACAGAGAATGCCCGTTATTTAGAGAAAGTAGGCGGGGCGTATTTGCTGCCTCAGCCACAACTGACCTGTGAAAAAATTCTATCTTTACTTTCTGAGTTTGTTGAAAACGAAGAAGCATTAATAAAAATGGGCGAGCAAGCGAAAGCGGTGGCTCACCCTAATGCAACACAAGATGTGGTTGCACACTGTTTAAGGTTAATAAAATGATGATTGATCAGAAGACACAATACGATATTCCAACTATGCGCCGTATTCAAAATATCCATTTCATCGGTATTGGCGGTGTTGGGATGTGTGGTATCGCGGAAGTGTTACATAACCAAGGTTATCAAGTTTCTGGTTCCGACTTAAAATCCTCGGCGGTGACTGAGCGTTTAGAAGAGTTAGGGATTAAGGTGTATTTGGGGCATTTGGAAGAAAATGTCTATGACGCTCACGTTATTGTCGTTTCGACAGCCATTAATGAAGAAAACCCAGAGATTATTTGGGGTAAAGAGCACCGCATTCCAATTGTTCGTAGAGCAGAAATGTTGGCTGAATTGATGCGCTACCGACACGGTATTGCTGTGGCGGGAACTCATGGTAAAACAACAACAACGAGCTTAATGGCGTCCATTTTAGCGGCGACAGGCGAAGCACCTACCTTTGTTATTGGTGGTCGCTTAACCAGTGCTGGTGCAAATGCGCAATTAGGCAGTAGCTCTTATCTTGTGGCTGAGGCTGATGAAAGTGATGCTTCATTCCTTCACTTACAGCCTCAAACTGTCATCGTGACGAATATCGATGAAGATCACATGGACACTTATGATGGTGACTTTGAAAAAGTAAAACATACTTTTGTGGAGTTCATACATAACTTGCCGTTTTATGGTTTGGCTGTGTTGTGTGTAGATGACGAGAATGTACGAGAGATACTTCCTTCATTGAGTCGTCCAGTATTGACTTATGGTATTGAGCAGCAAGCTGATTTCTATGCGACTGACATTGTTCAAACTGGCCGCTACTGTGAATTTTTAGCGCATCGCCCAGAAGGTGAACCGTTGAAGATTCGTTTGCCTATGCCGGGGCGACATAATGTTTTGAATGCTTTGTCGACGATTGCTGTTGCAACGGATCTTGGTGTTGACGCAAGCGCTATTCAAGCGGGATTAATGGGCTTTGAAGGTGTTGGTCGTCGTTTTCAGGAGCAGAAGCCGTTGGCGCTTCCTAATGGCTCCGAAGTTATGTTTGTCGATGATTATGGTCATCACCCAAGTGAAGTGTTGGCGACGATTAAAGCTATTCGGGGAGGGTGGCCAGAAAAACGTTTGGTCATGGTTTATCAGCCTCATCGCTATACTCGTACTCGAGATTTGTATGAAGACTTTGTACGTGTTTTATCGCAAGTCGATGTGCTCTTATTGTTAGATGTTTATGCAGCGGGTGAAACGCCGATTAATGGCGCTGATAGCAGGTCTTTGTGTGGCAGTATTCGTCAGCGCGGGAATGTTGATCCTATTCATGTGGGTGGTGAATCTGACTTACGTTCGATTTTGAGTAATGTTTTGCGAGATGGGGATTTGTTAATTACGCAAGGTGCTGGGGATATTGGTGCTGTGTCTAAAAAATTATCAGTAAGCGGTATTTAATATGTCAAAGTCATTAAAAGAATTGGTCATTGCTGTTATCTATGGTGGACGTTCTGCTGAGCGTGAAGTGTCTTTGCAAAGTGGCCCGCTCGTTGTTGAAGGCCTTAAATCAAAAGGTTATCAGGTAATTGGCCTTGATTTGTATGGCGAAAACGCAAGTTTAGACCCAGTGAAGCAGCTTCAATCTATAGAATTTGATTTGGCGTTTATAGCACTCCACGGTGGAGAAGGTGAAGATGGCCGAGTTCAAGCTTTGCTGGAAATGTTAGGTAAGCCCTACACAGGAAGCTCGCCGTTAGCGTGTGGTTTAGCGATGGACAAGGTTTTAACCAAGCGCTTTTGG
Organism: Marinomonas algae; assembly: GCF_047525555.1. Taxonomy (NCBI): domain Bacteria; kingdom Pseudomonadati; phylum Pseudomonadota; class Gammaproteobacteria; order Oceanospirillales; family Oceanospirillaceae; genus Marinomonas; species Marinomonas algae. The sequence continues at coordinate 94,876 of NZ_JBLIXK010000011.1, forward strand.
AATGGTATTGGTATACCAACACCGGCTTATTTATCGTTTGTTGATCAAGTTGATGCGAACGTTATCGAAGAAAGTATGTCTTATCCTATGATAGTGAAGCCTTCTAGAGAGGGTTCAACAATAGGAATTAATAAAGCAAGTAATCGCGAAGAGTTGGATGAAGCACTTTTAAAGGCACTTGAATACGATTCTGATGTGTTGGTTGAAGAGTTTGTTGATGGACCTGAGTTTACTATCACAATCATTGATGATGTTGCTTACCCTGCAATTGGCTTGAAGGCATCGCCAGATCACAAGTTGTATGATTATGAGGCTAAATATATAGCGGAAGATACGCAATATTTATTGCCTTGTGGTTTGAATGAAGATGATGAAAACGAACTGCAAATGCTTGCTTTAGATGCTTATCGTTCGTTGGGCTGTTCTGGTTGGGGGCGTGTAGACATTATGCGTGATCAGGCTGGTGTATTTTGGGTGTTGGAAGTGAATACAGCTCCGGGTATGACGACTCACAGTCTTGTCCCTATGGCAGCTAATTATGTTGGGATTGATTACCCTTCATTGGTTGAGAAAATTGTCATAGATGCTTGGGGAAAAGCAGAGCGTGATTGATTTATGAGGATAGCGGCGCTTATAGGGGCGATTTTATTGATATTGGTTGCTACTTTTCAGGATGAAGATTCCCCCGTTACTTGGTTTGCTATTCAAAAAATCGAGATAGAAGGGGATTTGAATTATGTTACGGAAGCTGAGCTTGAAGCGCATTATTCTGAACTGTTAGGCGAGAGTTTGTTAAGTCTTTCCGTAGCAGATGCTTTAGACCTTGCAAGGTCGCCTGAGTGGGTTGAAAGTGCAGAAGTGCGTAAAGTTTGGCCAAATATATTGCAGGTGCTTGTTCATGAGTACACTCCGCTCGCATACTGGCGCGATCGACAGTTGATCTCAACATCTTCTGTGGTGATTAGACCTAATCAGATTCCAGATCTGCCACTTCCTCGTTTATATGGCCCAGATGGCACAAGTGATGTTGTGCTTGAGCAGTTTGGTTTGATTAGTCAGGTGTTGGCTGCAACTTCTTTGCGGATTTTTACACTAACTTTAGAACCTCGAGGCGCTTGGAATGTTACCTTTACCAATGGCATAGTCGTAAAGCTGGGTAGAGAGGAAGTTTTAGAGAGATTACAGCGCTTTATAGCGGTGTATAAAAGTGATTTATCGGGTAGAATAGATCAAATTACGTCAGTCGATGCTCGCTACCCTCATGGTGTGGCAGTAGGTTGGAAAGCAAAAGAGTGACATTAACTTGTTTGTTGTTATTTATAAACGCAAACATCAGTAGTTATAAAACACGCAATACCGGGAAGGTGAAATGATAGTCGGTTTGGATGTAGGCACATCAAAAGTTATCTGTTTAGTTGGTGAAGTACTGGCTGATGGTAGTTTGGAAATTGTCGGTATTGGCTCTCATAGCGCCAAAGGTATGAAGCGTGGCGTTGTTATAAATATTGAATCCACTGTGCAATCTATTCAGCGAGCAGTTGAAGAAGCTGAGCTGATGGCAGGATGTAATATTCATTCTGTGTATGTCAGTGTGGCGGGTAGTCATATTCGTAGCTTGAACTCTCACGGCATTGTTGCCGTTAAGAACGGTGAAGTTCAGCAAGAAGATATAGAAAGAGTGATAGACGCAGCGCAAGCTGTTCCAATTTCATCCGATCAACGCGTTCTCCATATCCTTCCACAGGAATACCACATAGACTCTCAAGAAGGGATTAAAGACCCTTTAGGTATGTCTGGTGTTCGTCTTGAAGCAAATGTTCATCTTATTTCTGGTGCCGTTAATGCGGTTATGAATGTAGAAAAGTGCATTAAGCGCTGTGGCTTAGGTGTTGATGGCGTCATTCTTTCTCAGCTCGCTTCTAGTGATTCTTCACTCAGTGAAGATGAAAAAGATTTAGGTGTTTGTTTGATCGATATTGGTGCCGGCACATCAGATATTGCGGTCTGGATTGATGGTGCGTTGCATCATACAGCTGTTGTGCCTGTTGCAGGAGATCAGGTGACAAATGATATTTCCATGGCGTTGCGCACACCGACTCAGCATGCTGAGGAGATAAAGGTGAAATACGCCTGTGCAATGTCATCTATGGTGTCTGCAGATCAAGTTTTGCAGGTGCCAAGTGTTGGTGATCGCCAACCAAGATCAATCACTCGTCATACCCTGACAGAGGTGGTTGAGGCAAGATATGAAGAAATTTATACCTTAATTTTGGATGAGTTAAGGCGTAGTGGTTACGCAGAGAGAATCCCTGCAGGTATTGTAATTACTGGTGGTACGTCGCTTATGGAAGGCGCTGCTGACTTGGCTGAGAAAGTTTTTCAGATGCCAATTCGATTATCTGTACCAGATTGTACTAAAGGAATGTCTGACATTGTCGATAACCCTATATATTCAACAAGTGTTGGATTATTGGCTTATGGTAGTAAAGAGACCGAAGTAACTGAAATCTCGAAGCGGACGATGTCTAAGACGAAAACTAAACGAGAAACATCAATTCTGGCACCTAAGGAAACTGAACCATCTTTCAGTGCAACGAAGGCATGGCAGAAATTAAAACACTGGTTTCAGAGTTATATCTAGTCAGAATTGATTATGAATTTATTTAAGGAGCGATAAGCCCATGAGTGTCTTTGATCTAGCAGAAGATAATTTGTCCGATAATGCTGTTATTAAAGTAATTGGTGTTGGCGGTGGCGGCGGTAATGCTGTTCGTCATATGTTGCAGAATCGCCTGGAAGGCGTCGAGTTTATTTGTGCCAATACTGACTCTAAAGCATTGGTTGGTTTTGATACTGGAGTTTCTTTGCAATTAGGCTCAGCCATTACTAAAGGGCTTGGAGCTGGTGCAAATCCTGAGGTTGGGCGAGACTCGGCTTTAGAAGATCAAGAGAAGATTACACATTTGCTAACTGGTGCCGACATGGTGTTTATCACAGCCGGCATGGGTGGCGGTACAGGAACGGGTGCAGCCCCTGTGATTGCTAAGGTTGCTCGTGAGTTGGGTATATTGACTGTTGCTGTAGTGACTAAACCTTTTCCTTTTGAAGGTCGCCGTCGAGCGAAAGTTGCTGAAGAAGGTGTTAAAGAATTACGAGAAAATGTCGATTCATTAATTACAGTGCCAAATGAGCGTCTTCTTCCAGTACTAGGTAAGAATATTTCATTGTTGAAAGCGTTTGGTGAAGCGAACAATGTTCTGTTTAATGCTGTTCAAGGTATTACAGACTTGATTATGCGCCCAGGTCTTATCAACGTAGACTTCGCCGATGTAAGAACGGTGATGTCTGAGATGGGAATGGCAATGATGGGGACAGGTTCTGCATCAGGTGATGATAGAGCAAGGGTTGCGGCAGAAGCTGCGATACATAACCCATTATTGGAAGACATTAATCTTAAAGGTGCGCGAGGCGTACTGGTAAACATCACGGCAAACGAAGAAGTAGGTCTGTCTGAGTTTACTGAGGTTGGTGGCATAATTGAAGAATATGCATCGGAAGATGCTACTGTCGTGATTGGTTGTGCAATTGATCCTAATGTTGGTGATGAAATGCGAGTCACGGTGGTTGCAACTGGTTTAGAGGGTCGTCCTGCAGTTGAAATGAAGTCTGCTGTTGGTGAATCTGTTGTCTCTCAACCAGTAACGGCAAAGCCTGAGTCTGTAGTGGAGAGTGTAGAAGCTCCTCAAGTTGTAGAGTCTCAGCCTGAGCCTCAACCATTGCCTAAGGCAAAGGTTGAAGTGGTAGAGAAAAGCTTGAATGAAAAAGTAGAGTCTGCTGACTCTTCTGAAGCGTCAAGTGGCGATAAATTATCGTATTTGGACATTCCAGCATTTTTGCGTAGACAAGCTGACTAGTTTGCGTAAAAACAATGCAATATCAGTATGTTGGATTGTATAATCAAGAGCTTGTTGATACTATTTTGCAAAGATTAGTATCCAGTCATAAAATTGTAGGAATATAATGGTACGCCAACACACACTAAAAAACATTATTCGAGCAACTGGAGTCGGTTTACACTCTGGTGAGAAAGTGTATTTGACACTTAAACCAGCACCTGTAAATACTGGCATTGTATTTGTTCGTACAGACTTGGATCCTGTTGTAGAAATTCCTGGTGATGCTCGATCGGTAGGATCAACCAATTTTGCTACGGCTTTATGTCAGGGTGATGTCAAAGTTAGTACTGTTGAGCACTTATTATCTGCAATGGCTGGCTTAGGTGTTGATAATGCCTATGTTGAAGTGAGTGCTAGTGAAGTTCCTTTGATGGATGGCAGTGCGAGTCCTTTTGTATTCTTATTGCAATCTGCTGGATTGGAAGCTCAAAACGCACCTAAGAAATTCATCAGAGTTAAAAAGCCAATTAAAGTAGAAGAAGGCGACAAGTTTGCTTCATTAGAACCTCATTCTTGCTTCCGTTTGTCTTTTACAATTGATTTTCAGCACCCTGCAATTGGTGAAGACGTTCAAAGTACTTCATTTGATTTCTCGACAACTACCTTTGTCAAAGAAATCAGTCGTGCAAGAACATTCGGTTTTATGAAAGATCTTGAATACTTCAAGAATAATAACCTTGCTCGCGGTGCGAACATGGAAAATGCAATCGTTCTTGATGATTTTAGAGTATTAAATGACGAAGGTTTACGTTACAGAGATGAGCTAGTGCGTCACAAAGTTTTGGATGCTATTGGTGATCTTTATTTGCTAGGTCATAGTTTGATTGGTGAATATAAAGCTTACAAATCTGGACACGCATTAAACAACAAATTGTTGTTGGCATTGCTTGAGCAACAAGATGCTTGGGAATATGTTGTCTTTGAAGATGAAGCGCAAGCTGACCCTATTTCTTATACGGATTCAGTTTTTGCAAATGCCTAGTTGCTAGTGTTGAAAACTTGATCGAATTATAAAAAACCAGACATTATGTCTGGTTTTTTTGTATATAGGTCCTTGATATTTCATGTTTTGTCACACATTACCATGATAGACTGTGTTTATTACTAATTGGCTACGTTGAGTTCAAGATGTTAGGAACTGTAATTAAAAAAATTATCGGTACAAAGAATGACCGAGAAGTTAAACGATATAGAAAAGTTGTTTCACAAATCAATCAATTTGAAGAATCTTTAAAAGGATTGTCTGATGATGATTTGGCAGCAAAAACGGGTGAGTTTCGTGAGCGTATTAATGCCGGAGCGTCATTAGATTCTATTTTACCAGAAGCTTTTGCGGTTGTTCGAGAGGGCAGTCGTCGAGTTATGGGAATGCGCCATTTCGATGTGCAGCTTATCGGCGGTATGGTGCTTGATGAAGGTCGTATCGCAGAAATGCGTACAGGTGAAGGTAAAACACTGGTTGCGACCCTAGCCGTATACTTGAACGCTTTATCATCAAAAGGTGTTCATGTTGTTACCGTGAATGACTATTTGGCAAAGCGTGATGCGAATTGGATGAGACCGCTTTACGAGTTTTTAGACATGAGCGTTGGTGTTGTTTTTTCTGGGCAGGATCGAGAAGACAAAAAAGCGGCCTATTTATGCGACATTACCTATGGTACCAACAACGAATTTGGTTTTGATTACTTACGTGACAACATGGTTTTTCGTTTAGAAGATCGTGTTCAGCGTGAATTGAATTTCTCTGTTGTCGATGAGGTGGATTCCATTCTTATTGATGAGGCTAGAACGCCGCTTATTATTTCTGGTGCGGTTGAGGATAGTTCAGAGCAGTATCGCCGAATCAATGAACTGGCACCTTTGCTTGTTAAGCAAGAAGAAACAGAAGCTGAAGCTGAAGCAACAGGCCATTATGTTTATGATGAGTCTCAGCGTAGCATTGAATTAACTGAAGAAGGCCACTCTTTTGTGGAGGGTTGGTTGGTAGAGCAAGGCATGCTAGGTGAAGGTGAGAGTCTTTATGCGGCTGCGAACTTGTCTTTGCTTCATCATGTTCATGCTTGTTTGAAAGCGCATGTTATTTTCAAGAAAAACGTTGATTATGTTATTCAAGGTGACCAAGTTGTCATCGTTGATGAGCATACTGGGCGTACTATGGCTGGACGCCGTTGGTCCGAAGGTATTCACCAAGCGGTTGAAGCAAAAGAAGGTGTGACTATTCAGGCTGAAAGTCAGACTCTGGCTTCAACAACCTTCCAGAACTATTTCCGTTTATATGAAAAGCTGTCAGGTATGACGGGAACGGCAGACACTGAAGCTTTTGAGTTTCAGCAAATTTATGGTTTGTCTGTTGTTGTTATTCCTACGAATCGTCAAGTGCAGCGTAAAGACTTCAATGACTTGATTTATATGTCTACCGAAGACAAATTTGAAGCGATCGTATTAGACATTGAAGAAGTGGTTAATCAAGGACGTCCGGTGCTTGTTGGTACGGCTTCGATTGAATATTCTGAGTTGTTGTCAAACTATCTCAACAAAAAGAACGTAAAGCATAATGTGTTGAATGCTAAGCAGCATGAGCGAGAAGCTGAGATCGTTGCCGATGCTGGTCGCCCTGGTGCGGTAACTATTGCAACTAACATGGCTGGACGTGGTACCGATATTGTTCTTGGTGGTAATTTGCAAGTTGAGTTAGCTCAACTTGGTGAAGGCGCTAGCCAAGAAAGTATTGATGCACTTAAAGCTGATTGGAAATCGCGTAATGAATCAGTTTTGGCTGCAGGCGGTTTGCATATTATCGGTACAGAGCGTCATGAGTCTCGCCGTATAGATAATCAGCTGCGTGGTCGTGCAGGTCGTCAAGGTGATGTGGGTTCATCTCGTTTCTACTTATCTTTAGAAGATAATCTAATGCGAATTTTCATGTCAGACCGCATCAAGAAAATGATGATGGCACTTGGTATGGAAAAAGGCGAAGCCATTGAGCATAAGATGGTTTCTAACGCGATTGAAAAAGCTCAGCGTAAAGTGGAAGGTCGTAACTTCGATATTCGTAAGCAGTTATTAGAATACGATGATGTCGCTAATGATCAGAGACAAGTAATCTATACTCAGCGCTTTGATATGATGGTTTCTGATGACTTATCTGAAGCTATTGCAGCGATGAGAGAAGAAGTTATTTCTGACTTGATTGATGAGTTTATACCACCTCAAAGTATCTTTGATATGTGGGATCTTGCTGGTCTGGAAGAGAAATTGCGTAATGAATTCAGCTTAGACTTGCCTATTGCGCAATGGGTTGAAGAAGATAAAAAACTTTATGAAGAGCCACTTCGTCAGAAGATTCTTGATAGTGTGATTGCTAATCATAAGGAAAAAGAAGAGATTGCTGGTGCTCCTGCATTTAGGTCATTTGAGAAGCAAGTATTGCTTCAAGTGCTTGATACTCTTTGGAAAGAGCATTTGCAAACCATGGACATGCTGCGCCAAGGTATTCATTTACGTGGTTATGCTCAGAAAAACCCTAAGCAAGAATATAAGCGTGAAGCATTTGAATTGTTCCAAGGTTTATTAAGTCAGATTAAATTTGAAGTTATTCAAATTATCACGAGAGTGAAAATACAGTCTGCAGACGAAGCTGAAAAAATTGAAGAAGCTCGTCGTCAGCAAGAAGAAAAAACTAAAATGGACATGGTTCACAACTCTGTAGATTCATTATCGAATGAATCGGATTCATCGTCTGATGATGGCGCTGAGTACCCTAAAGTAGGTCGAAATGAGCCTTGTCCTTGTGGCTCTGGTAAGAAATACAAACAATGTCACGGTCGTCTGGTTTAATTGGAGAGCGTTTAAATGGCTGTAGGGTTGCATGATTTCCCTCTCATACCTGAAGTTAAAGGTGTGAGAATTGGTGTTGCGGAAGCGGGTATTAAAAAAGCAAACAAAAAAGACCTTGTTCTTTTTGAATTGTGTGAAGGTGCTTCCGTCGCAGGTGTGTTTACTCAAAACGCTTTTTGCGCTGCGCCAGTTCGTATTTGTCAGAAGCATTTAAGCACGACAAGCAGTCGATATTTGCTTGTTAATACAGGCAATGCTAACGCCGGTACTGGAAAGTCAGGGCTTGAAAATGCATTAAAGACTTGTGACGCGTTAGCGCTTCAAGTAGGTGTTGATGTTGATGCTATTTTGCCTTTCTCAACGGGTGTAATTGGTGAACCTTTACCAGTAAATAAAATTATTGATGCGATACCAGCGGCGATTGCTAATTTATCTGCGGATAATTGGAATGCGGCAGGTGTTGGTATTATGACCACTGATACCTTGCCAAAAGGCTCCGTACGTACCTTTGAATTTGAAGGTCGTACTTATACTGTCGCGGGGATTTCGAAAGGTGCTGGCATGATTCGCCCTAATATGGCAACCATGTTGGGTTATGTGTTCAGCGATATTTCAATGGATGAAGATTTGCTTTACAGTATTCTGAAAGATGTTGTGAATAAGAGCTTTAACCGCATTACAGTTGATAGTGATACATCGACTAATGATTCTTGTATTGCTGTTGCTACTGGAATGGCGGGTAATGCTAAACTCTTGTCTATTGATGAGCCTTTGACGCAAGCCTTCATCTCAGCTTTTACGGAAGTCATGCAGGAGCTTGCTCACGCAATCGTAAGAGATGGAGAGGGTGCGACTAAGTTTGTGACGGTTGAGGTTGTTGGTGCCGTTGAGCAACAAGATGCGACTAAAACCGCATTTGAAATCGCACACTCACCATTGGTAAAAACAGCGCTTTTCGCTTCAGATCCAAACTGGGGCCGAATTTTGGCAGTGGTTGGCCGTGCAGGCGTTGAGAATCTAGATGTTGATAAAGTTCAATTGCATATTAATGGCTTCGAGATTGCGCGAGACGGTGGCCGGTCACCTGATTATTTGGAAGAGCATGGCAAAAAAGCCATGGCGCCAGATGAGATCCATATTTGCGTTGATTTAGGTATGGGTAAGGAATCTGATGTGGTTTGGACGACAGATTTCTCTCATGAATATGTCACTATTAATGCTGAGTACCGCACCTAATGTTAATTAGGGTGGCGGCCGGCATTATTTTGAAAGATGACCTTGTTTTTATTGCTTTGAGAAAGAGTGATCAGGACCAAGGAGGTTTATGGGAGTTTCCTGGAGGAAAATGCGAGCCTTCAGAGTCTGCTGAGATCGCTTTGGTTCGAGAGTTAAAAGAAGAGTGTGATATCTCTGTAACAGAGTGCTCTTTCTTTAAGGAGATTTCTCATGATTACGGTGATAAAAAGGTTCAACTCCTTTTTTATCGGGTTACAGGTTTTGAAGGTGATCCTGTAGGAAAAGAAGGTCAAAAGGTTCGTTGGGCGCCTGTTTCGACTTTATCTTCCTATGACTTTCCTGAGGCGAATCAGGAAGTAGTGGATGACTTAATGTCGAATGTTTAGTTATTTAGTGTCAAAAAAAGAGCTTCAATATGAAGCTCTTTTTTTTAGTTCAAAATTTGAGCTAAGAGCTTCCTTACAACACTTGGTTCAAACGGTTTGCCGCAAATTGCATCGACGCCTTCTTGAGCGATGTTTGCTAATTGACTGTCTTCTGAATTTGAGCTGACCATTAGAATAGGGAGGTGAGCCCATTCAGGTGTTTGTCGTACTGCATCAGTAAGTTCTTTGCCATCCATTTCAGGCATATTGTAGTCAGTGATAATTAAATCAAATTCGCTTTGACTTAAAATTTCTATTGCTTCTTTACCATTTTCAGCAAATTCAATGTCTTCAATGCCCATAGTGTTAAGAGTTTTGCTGATGTGTTTCCTTGCCATAAGACTGTCATCTGTTACAAGTACCCTGAGTGTTCTAGGGTCAAACATTTCTAGGTCTATTTCTTCTTCAATTATGAGATCTAGAGTAGCGTGAATTGCTCGCTGTAAGTCTTTAAGACTGAATGGTTTTGGTAAAATCGCAAGAACACCAGATTGTCTTAGATGCTCAAGGTGTTCTTTATTGCGTTCGCTTGAAATAAGCATGAAACATTGCCCCTCGGTTTCCTCATTGGAGCGTATGCGATCGATTAAGTCATTGGCTGAGCCGTCAGGTAAATACATTGAGGAAATAACAAGGTCTGGCGGGAAAGAAGATAGAGTGTCCATTGTTTCTTGGATACTATTTACGCACTCAATTTGTTTGATACCAGCTTCTTGTAGTGCCTTAACGATAATTTTTCTTTGAGTGTCAGAAGGTTCCACAAGAAGAAAAGAAAGGTCGTTAATTGCTTCGTAATTGCTCATTTATGAAATCGCCTACTTATTGATACTTATACAACTAAATACAGTATCCATTATATTTTTAGTTAATTCCAATATACTAAATGGGTTACCATGTTTTATCTATAGTGTTTCAAAGATAGGAGTGTTGATGTCCACTGCAAGTGCGTGTCATATTTTAGTGAAAACTAAGTCTGAAGCTGAGTCGATCAAAGCAAAGTTAGACAAAGGAGCTGATTTCTATAAGTTAGCGAAACAATTTTCGACTTGTCCATCTGGGAAAAAAGGTGGGGACTTGGGCGAATTTAGAAAAGGGGATATGGTTGCCGCTTTTGATAAGGCTGTTTTTAATGGGCCTTTATTGAAAGTTCAAGGCCCTGTGAAAACGCAGTTTGGTTTTCACCTGATTAAAGTTTTATACCGTTCTTAAACTAGGTTTTATGAGGATATTGTGATGAGTAATGTGGTTCAGATTGATGAATTTTATTTTGTTTCTCCTCAATTATTGAGAGAAGACTTATCCGAATTAAAGAAACAGGGGTTTGAGAAAATTATTAACAATCGACCGGATGGTGAATCTGATGATCAGCCTTCGGCTGAGAGTATTCGTGTTGCAGTGGAAATGCTTGGTATGAAATACGTTAGTAACCCTATCGAGCTACCTAAGCTTTCTCAGGCGCATGTAGATGCTCAAAGTGATGCTTTGGTAGAAGGTGAGAAAACGCTTGCATTTTGCCGAACAGGTACTCGTTCATCTGTCTTGTGGGTGTTGATGAAAAATGCTCAAGGTGGAGAGTATCAAGAATTGGTTTCCCAAGTCTCAGGTAAAGGCTTTGATTTGTCTCGTTGTTCTGCTGCGATGGAGCCTTTGGCGAAGAAGTAGTGCTTTAGAAGTGTATTTGGGTTGTTGGTTTTTGAGTAAGGTTAAATTTTAAAAAGTAGTATTGGAATATTATGGTTAGTCGTCCTTCATTAGAAACTGCCACCGCGTCTGACCCGGATCGTTTTGTTGAGCCTTTAGAGCTTGGAAAGCGGGTTAAAGAGATACGTCTGGCGAAAGGTTGGACGTTAGAAGAGGTTGGAAAGAGAACCGGCATTGCGCGCTCAACCTTGTCTAAAATTGAAAACGATCAGGTGTCCCCTAGCTTTACCATTGTTCAGAAATTAATAAATGGTTTGGAGATGGATTTGCCGCAGCTTTTTGTTGAGGCAAGTGAGTACTCGATTGCTGGTCGTAGAGACATTACGCGAAAAGGAAAAGGAGAGCCTCACCCTACTGCCACTTATGAGCATGAGTTGTTAAATTACTCCATTAGTCGTAAGAAGATGGTGCCTTTTAAAACTAAGGTGCGAGCTCGATCTTTTAATGAATTTAAAGAGTGGGTGCGTCATGATGGCGAAGAGTTTCTTTTGGTTTTAGACGGTAAAATTAATTTTTTCTCTGAACTCTATGAACCAATTGAATTAAAAGAAGGGGATAGTGTGTATTATGATGCCACTATGGGGCATGCGGTGGTGTCTTTGTCCCCAAAAGATGCTGAAATACTTTGGGTTGTAGCCCGTTGAAAATATTAAACAATAATATGAAAAAAGGTTAAGAATAATTATGAAAGAGTGGGAGTTAGCAAGTTGGAGAGAAAAAACGGCATTACAGCAGCCGGTTTATCCTAGCGCAGCGCATTTATCTCAGGTTGAAGCGACGTTAGGAAAAATGCCTCCTCTTGTTTTTGCAGGTGAAGCTCGTCAGCTTAAAAAAGCATTGGCACAAGTGGCGAATGGACAGTCATTTTTATTGCAAGGTGGTGATTGCGCTGAAAGCTTTGCTGAATTCCATGCGAATAATATTCGTGACACTTTTAAGGTTATGCTGCAAATGGCTGTTGTGCTTACTTATGCCGGTAAGTGCCCAGTGGTTAAAGTGGGCCGTATGGCTGGACAATTCGCTAAGCCGAGATCTGCGGGAATGGAAACGGTTAATGGTGTTGAATTGCCAAGCTACCGTGGTGACATTATTAATGGTATTGAATTTACTGAAGAGGCACGAGTTCCGGATCCTGAGCGTTTAATCCAGGTTTATAATCAAAGCGCTTCAACAATGAATTTACTTCGCGCTTTCGCTCAAGGTGGCTTTGCCGATTTACATCAAGTGCATCAGTGGAACTTAGATTTTTTAAATGCTAGTCCAGTGGGCGATCGATTCCATGGTGTGGCAGGAAAAATTGATGATGCGTTGCAGTTTATGGAAGCTTGTGGAGTCGGTTCTGGTTTGGCTCAATTAAAAGAAACAGAGTTTTATACTTCTCATGAAGCTTTGTTGTTGCCATACGAACAAGCTCTTACGCGTCAGGATAGCTTAACTGGTGACTGGTACGATTGTTCTGCGCATATGTTGTGGATTGGTGATCGTACTCGTCAGTTGGATGGTGCTCATGTTGAATTTTTACGTGGTGTTAAAAATCCGATTGGTGTGAAGGCTGGCCCTTCTATGGATCCTGAAGATTTGGTGCGTTTGTGTGATGTGCTAAACCCAGAAAATGAGGCTGGTCGTTTGAATGTAATTGTTCGAATGGGGGCTGATAAAGTTGAAGATGGAATGCCTAAGCTAATCCAAGCTATTCAGAGAGAAGGGAAGCAAGTTGTTTGGAGTAGTGATCCTATGCACGGTAATACGGTGAAAGCATCAACTGGCTATAAGACTCGTCGTGTCGATGATGTATTAAAAGAAGTGCAGCAATTTTTCCAAGTGCATAATGCAGAGGGCACTTATGCCGGTGGTGTACATTTTGAAATGACAGGTCAAAATGTGACGGAATGTATTGGTGGCTCCTTTGAAGTGACAGAGGCTGACCTTGCTGATCGATACCATACACATTGTGATCCTCGCTTGAATGCAGACCAGTCTTTGGAATTGGCATTTATGATTTCTGAGACATTGAAGAAAGCAAGAGCTTAAGTTTAGCTCGATAAACGAAAAATCCCCGATTAATGTGTTTTTAATCGGGGATTTTTTTGTTTTGAAAAGAGTGATAAAGTCTTAAATTAGCCTTTACGCTTTCTGAAAGCGGAAGTAGCTGATTTGGACGTTACGTCAATCTTTGCCATGATAAGAGCCATTTCTTCCGCTTCAGCTTGTTGCTGTAGCTTTAGTTTCTCTTCGCGCTCTTTCTTTGATGCTCTCTCTGCTTCATTCAGCATCTTTTGAATACTGGCTTTGCTTTTTGTGCGAGTAACCGGTTTCTTTTTGTCGGCTACTTTCTCAGCAGGTGCATCTAGTCTCTCTTCACTGATAAGCTCACCAAAGAAAGATTTGGCTGTTGGTGTAGCTTCAACCGTTTTCTTTGGTAGCTCAACGGTTTTTTTTACCGCTGCTTTTCGTGTTTTTTTAGGTTGCTCTGCTGTGGATACGCCGTTTGCGTCAAATAATGCCTTTTTGCCAAGATTTAGGTTGACTGACTTTTCTGCTGTTTGAGCAATTTTGTAACCGCGTAGGCTTTCACCGTTATAAATTGAAATGTAATCTGTTTCCAATTCATACAGCTCTTGTTTGTCGCTGGTTTCAAAAAGTTCTTCAACAATAAAAGCTTCAATGCCACTCTCCCTGATGTCATTGTACAGAGGAAAGTCTAAACCTTCGTTTGTTGCTTCAACATATTGCTCAAAACGCTGGAATCCACTGTTAAAGGAAGTGCCAATATAATGCTTTCCAGAGATATTATTTGTGATTTTAAAAACGACCAAAATCGTTGCCTCTTAACTAGTATCTTTTAAATAGCAAATAAAACCCTATCACCTCAGGAAACCCAAAGGTGAGAGGGCTCTATAAAAAATAGGGTTAGTGTTTTACGACGATATTGAGACCGTCACGAACATTTAAATGGACATTCTCGACTCTGTTGTCTTGCGCGATTAAGCGGTTGACTTGGTCGACAGCAATGTCGCTGTTTTCTTTAGGGTCTAGAACGCGCCCTTGCCATAGGGAGTTATCGATGATGATGAGACCGCCTGATTTTACAAGAGGCAATACTGCTTCGTAGTAATTCAAATAGTTGCGCTTATCTGCATCGATAAAGACAAAGTCGAATTCCCCTTCCAAGGAATTTATCGTATCAAGAGCGGGTCCAAAAATAGCATTGATTTTCTTTCCGTGCTCACTACGATCAAAAAAAGACTGGGCGAATTCAATCGCTCTTGGATTGGTTTCACAGCAAATCAGCTTACCATCAACAGGCATGCCTTCCGCAATGGAAAGGGCTGAGTAGCCTGTAAACATGCCAATTTCTAAGGCGCGTTTTGGTTGGGCGATTTTTGCTAAAAGCTTTAATGTACGTCCTATGGTTTTACCTGACAGCTTATTTGGATAGCCCATGTCAGAGTAGGTTTTTTCAACCAGCTCAAGCAAAAGGTCTGGTTCTGATTGAGTTGTCTCAATACAGTAGTCGTCAAGATTATCAAGAGCCATAGGTTTTATTAGTCAATTAAAGTATTCATGAAACGGACGGCAATTTTACTCTCAGTACAGAGAATGTCTATGCCTGAAAAGGAGAAAAAAGGCTTGATTTTTATAGATGACCATTACATGCACTAAAAAGTCTTATTTAAATTTAATTCGCATGAATAATAGAAAAATGGTAGGTTATGCGCTGAAATTTACATGTGCTCTTTAGTATGGAGCACCACTGACTCCGATAGGGGAATAAAATGCCTGTAATTACTTTGCCTGATGGCAGCCAACGCTCTTTTTCTAATCCAGTTACTGTTATGCAAGTTGCCGAAGATATCGGCCCTGGTCTTGCTAAAGCAACGGTAGCAGGGCGTATTAATGGACAACTTGTTGATGCGTGTGAATTAATCTCTGATGATGCTGAATTAAGCATAGTGACGGGGAAGGACTCAGACGGTGTTGAAATCATTCGTCACTCTTTTGCTCACCTTGTTGGGCACGCAGTAAAACAATTGTATCCAACGGCGCAGATGGCCATAGGGCCTGTGATTAGTGAAGGCTTTTATTACGATATCGCGTACGAACGTCCTTTCACACCAGAAGACTTAGCCGCAATTGAAAAACGCATCGCTGAATTAGTGAAAACGGATTACGATGTTGTTAAGAAAATGACACCGGTTGCTGAAGCTCGTCAGTTGTTTTCTGAGCGTGGTGAGACTTACAAGGTTTCCCTTATTGATGATATGGATGAATCAACAACAGAGGTTGGTTTGTATCATCACGAAGAATATTTGGATATGTGTCGTGGTCCTCACGTTCCTAATACTCGTGTTCTACGTCATTTTAAATTGATGAAGCTGGCTGGTGCCTACTGGCGTGGTGATTCTAATAATGAACAGTTGCAGCGTATTTACGGTACAGCGTGGAATGACAAGAAAGAGTTAAAAGCATATCTAACTCGAATCGAAGAAGCTGAAAAGCGAGATCACCGTAAATTAGGTAAAAAACTGGACCTTTTTCATGTTCAGGAAGAAGCGCCAGGTATGGTTTTTTGGCACCCTAAAGGTTGGCACCTATACCAAGTTATTGAGCAATATTTGCGTCAGAAACAGCTTGATAATGACTACAAAGAAGTTAAAACGCCACAGATTGTTGACCGTGTTCTTTGGGAAAAATCAGGGCACTGGGGTAAATATCAAGAAAACATGTTTACAACGCATTCGGAGAACCGCGATTACGCAGTGAAACCGATGAACTGCCCATGTCATGTGCAAGTATATAATCAGGGATTAAAGAGTTACCGAGACCTGCCATTCCGTATGGCGGAGTTTGGCTCTTGTCACCGTAATGAACCATCTGGTGCTTTACACGGTATTATGCGTGTGCGTAATTTCGTACAAGATGATGGTCATATTTTTGCCACAGAAGACCAAATACAGAGTGAAGTATCTGAGTTTATTCGTTTGTTGCATGAAGTGTATGCCGATTTTGGTTTTGATAATGTGATTTATCGTCTTTCAACTCGTCCTGAACAGCGCGTTGGTTCTGATGAGGTGTGGGATAAGTCAGAAAAAGCGTTGGCGGATGCGTTAGATGCAGCAGGATTGGATTGGGAAGAATTGCCAGGTGAAGGTGCTTTCTATGGTCCTAAGATTGAGTTCTCTTTGAAAGACGCCATTGGCCGAGTATGGCAGTGTGGTACGATTCAGGTAGATTTCTCAATGCCAACTCGTTTGAGTGCGCAATTTGTATCGGAAGATGGTTCGCGTCAAACGCCTGTTATGTTACACCGTGCAATAGTAGGTTCTCTTGAGCGCTTTATCGGTATTCTAATCGAAGAGTCGGAAGGTTCGTTCCCACTTTGGTTGGCGCCTGAACAGGTGATGATCATGAATATTACCGATCGACAAGCCGAATATTGTGCAGATTTGGAAAAAAGATTGAACTCAAGTGGCTTTAGAGCAAAACTTGACTTGAGAAACGAGAAGATCGGGTTTAAAATCCGCGAGCATACTATTCAACGAATTCCATATATGATCGTTGTTGGTGATAAAGAAGTTGAGCAACAACAAGTAGCCGTTCGAACTCGAACAGGTGAAGATCTTGGAGTGATGAGTATTTCTGATTTTGAAGATTTGCTTCACGCAGAAGTTGCTCGCCGTAGCCGTAAACAAGAAATGGAGATAGAGCTATAAAAGGTAATACTAATCGTGGGCGTGCCGCTAACAAGCAGCGTCCTCAAATCAACGAGAACATTCGCGCCACCGAAGTACGTTTAATCGCGGCTGATGGTGAACAAATTGGTGTTGTTTCGATTGAGGAAGCGCTCAAAGCTGCTCAAGAAGCAAGCCTTGATTTAGTGCAAATTACTGACTCAGATCCAATTGTTTGTAAAATAATGGACTACGGTAAGCATATTTTTGAGCTGAAGAAAGCAAAAGCGGCTCAAAAGAAAAATGCAAAGCAGATTCAGGTAAAAGAAATGAAATTCCGTCCAGGGACGGAGGAAGGGGATTATCAGGTAAAACTCCGCAACCTGATACGTTTCCTTGAAGGCGGGGATAAGGCTAAGGTGTCATTAAGATATCGTGGTCGTGAAATGGCCCATCAGGAGCTTGGTATGCAACTTATGAATCGAGTCGCTCAAGACTTAGAGGAATATGGTGCAGTAGAGCAAGCTGCGAAAATGGAAGGTCGTCAATTGACTATGGTGCTAGGCCCCAAAAAGAAGAAGTAATTTCAAATAGCTTAGCTATTAAAAAATTACATTAACATTAACGAATGCGAGAGTGGTTTTATCATGTCCAAAATTAAGTCACACAGTGGCGCATCTAAGCGCTTCAAACGTACCGCGAATGGTTTTAAACATAAGCAGTCTCATACTAGTCACATTTTGACTAAGAAATCGACTAAGCGTAAGCGTCATCTTCGTGCAATGAAGAGCATCGCTGCTAGCGACAAAGCGTTAATCACACGCATGTTGCCATACATTTAAGTCCCAATTTTTTAGTTTATTAATTTATTAGTATAAGGTTTATATTATGCCTCGCGTAAAACGTGGTGTTCAGGCTCGTCGCCGTCACAAGAAGATTTTAAAGCAAGCTAAAGGTTACTACGGTGCACGTAGCCGTGTATTTCGTGTAGCTAAACAAGCAGTCATCAAAGCTGGTCAGTATCAGTACCGTGACCGTCGTCAGCGTAAACGTCAATTCCGCGCATTGTGGATTGCTCGTATCAACGCTGCTGCACGTATCAATGGTCTATCTTACAGCCGTTTCATTGCTGGCTTGAAAAAAGCTGCAATCGAAATTGACCGTAAGGTTTTGGCTGACCTAGCTGTGTACGAGAAAGAAGTTTTTGCTGCTATCGTTGAAAAAGCGAAAGCAAGCTTGGCTTAATTTCTGACGTAGCCTTAGAGTGAGTCGATCTTGAAAGATTCCGTCTTAATAGAACGAGTAACTCAATGCAGTCTTTGATAGGGGAAGAGCTAGCGCTCTTCCCCTATTTTATTTTTTGGAGTGTATAAATGGAGAACCTAAAGCAGATTCTTGCTGATGCGTTAAGCGCAGTAGCTGCATCTGAGAGTGAGTCCGCGCTAGATGATGTTCGAGTACATTATTTAGGTAAAAAGGGCGCTCTTACCGCTTTGTTGAAACAGCTTGGTAATGTTTCTGCAGAGGAACGACCAAAGTTTGGCCAAATGGTGAATGAAGCCAAAGGGCAAGTTCAAGAAAAAATTACTGAGCGTAAAGCTGGTCTAGAAAAAGCCGCTTTAAATGCCAAGCTTGCTAACGAAACGATTGATATATCTCTGTCTGGAAAAGGGCAGGAAGTGGGTGGTTTGCACCCAGTCACTAGAACCATGGAGCGTATTGAAACGTTTTTCCGTGGCATTGGTTTTGATGTAGCGGCAGGTCCAGAAATCGAAGATGATTATCATAACTTCGAAGCGTTAAATATTCCTGCACATCATCCTGCGCGCGCTATGCAGGATACATTTTATTTTAATCCAACTACCGTACTGAGAACGCATACATCTCCTGTTCAAGTACGTACGATGGAAAAAACGCAGCCACCGATCCGAATTATTTGTCCTGGTCGGGTTTATCGTTGTGACTCAGATCAGACGCATACTCCGATGTTCCATCAAGTAGAAGGTTTGCTAATTGATGAGAATATTTCCTTTGCTGATTTGAAAGGAATTCTGCAGGAGTTTCTGAATGTCTTCTTTGAAGATGATTTAAAGGTTCGATTCCGTCCTAGCTATTTCCCTTTTACTGAGCCTTCTATTGAAGTCGACATCATGCGTACAAACAGTAAAGGTGAGGAATCTTGGTTGGAAGTATTGGGTTGTGGCATGGTCCACCCTAAAGTGCTTGAGATGTCTGGGATCGATTCTGAAAAATATACTGGTTTTGCCTTTGGTATGGGTGTCGAGCGTTTTGCTATGTTGCGCTACAAAGTGGATGACCTTCGTATGTTCTTTGAAAACGATTTACGTTTCCTTAAGCAATTCAAGTAACCAGTCGATCTAGGATGTTTTTATGAAAATCAGTGAGAATTGGCTAAGAGAGTGGGTCAATCCAAGCATCAGTAGTGATGATTTGGTGGCTCAGATAACCATGGCTGGTCTTGAAGTTGATGAGGTTCTACCTGTTGCCTCTGAATTTTCTGGTGTGGTAGTGGGTGAAATTATCAGTGCGGATCCACATCCGAATGCTGACAAGCTTCAAGTTTGCCAAGTGTCAGACGGTACAGATACTTTTCAAGTCGTTTGTGGTGCACCAAATGCACGACCAGGAATTAAAATTCCTTTTGCAAAAATCGGCGCGGTATTAGGGGCTGACTTTAAGATTAAGAAAGCTAAGCTACGCCAAGTAGAATCTTTTGGTATGTTGTGCTCAGCATCTGAGTTAGGTGTGAGTGATGACAATGACGGTATTATGGAATTGCCTTTGTCATTGGCGACAGGTGCAGATTTCCGTGAGGTGTTAGGTCTTGATGATAAAATTATCGATGTTGATCTGACGCCAAATAGAAGTGATTGTTTGAGCCTAGCCGGACTAGCACGTGAAGTAGGTGTGTTAAATAAAGTCGACCTTACACCTGTTGATATAGTGGCTGTTGATGTCGCTATCGAAGACACATTCCCCGTTCGTGTTGATGCTGTAGAAGCGTGTCCACGTTATTTAGGACGTGTTATCCGTGGTGTTAATGTCACAGCACAAACGCCTTTATGGATGATTGAAAAACTTCGCCGAAGCGGAATTCGTTCGATTGATCCTATTGTCGACATTACGAACTATGTCATGCTTGAATTGGGTCAACCAATGCATGCATTTGATTTGGCTAATTTGTCTGGATCAATTGTTGTTCGAATGGCAGCGGCTGACGAAAAAATCGTCTTGCTAGATGGCCAAGAAATCTCTCTTCGTGAAGATACATTGGTGATTGCTGATGAGAAAGCGCCATTAGCCATTGCCGGTGTTATGGGTGGTGAAGGCTCTGGTGTAAACGCTGAAACAACAGATGTTTTCCTAGAGAGTGCTTTTTTTGCTCCTATCGCATTGGCGGGTAAAGCGCGCTCTTATGGTTTGCATACAGACTCTTCCCATCGTTTTGAACGTGGTGTTGACGCAAGTCTGCAAGAGAAAGCAATTGAACGTGCTACGGCTTTGATTCTCGAAATTGCTGGCGGACAAGCTGGTGCAGTAACCCATACGGTGAATGAAGCATCTCTTCCGGATGCGGCCGTTGTTACTTTGCGCCGTAAAAAGCTAGATCAATACTTAGCGATTTCCATTGAAAAAGAGCTTGTGACAGATATTCTGACACGCCTTGGTTTGGAAATGCTTGAAGTAAATGACGAAGTTTGGACTGTTAAGTCACCGTCTCATCGTTTTGATATTGCGATTGAAGCGGATTTGATTGAAGAAGTAGCGCGTATTTATGGCTATGACAATCTGCCTTCTTCTATGCCTCAGGCAGCGGTGAACTTCACTCCTTTGTCAGAAGGTAAAACACCAATTCAAGCTTTACGTGCGACCTTGGTATCTCAGGGTTATCAAGAGGCTGTAACTTACAGTTTTATTGATCCTGTGCTTAGTAAGCAATTTTTACCAGAGATTGAGCCCGTACCTTTAGAGAATCCAATTTCTGCTGATATGGGTGTAATGCGACCAAGTCTGATTCCTGGGCTTGTGAAAGCGTATTTATATAACCAAAACCGTCAACAGTCTCGTGTTCGTTTGTTCGAAACTGGGCGTCGTTTTATTGGTTCTGTAGAAGCGTTAGAAGACCTCGATCAACAGCAACAGATTTCTGGTCTTATTGCTGGTAGTCGCCACCCTGAAGCTTGGTATCACGGTAGTGAAAAAGTAGACTTTTATGATTTGAAGGCGCATGTTGAGGCGTTGTTTGAGCTAAATAATGGCGGTCAGCCAACTTATGAGCGTTCAGCGTGTGAGTTCCTGCATCCAGGTCGTTCGGCTGATATTTATATTGACGGTCAGTTTGTTGGTCTTATGGGTGAGCTTCATCCGCAACTATCTAAAACATTAGGGGCGAATCAGCCTATCTATGTATTTGATATTGCATTGAACGCAGTGCTTAATGCAACTTTGCCTGAATACAAAGCGGTTTCTCGCTTCCCAGAGGTTCGTCGAGATCTTGCTTTACTTGTTGATAGGTCTGTTCCTGTCAGTGAGCTAGAGCGAGTGATTGTTAGCTCTGCAGGGGAAGGCTTCAAAAATGTCTTGGTTTTTGATGTTTATCAGGGCCAAGGGATTGATGAAACGAAAAAAAGTGTCGCTTTGGGCTTGACGTGGCAGCATCCTTCACACACTCTTAGTGATGAAGAAGTAAACAACTCTGTCGAACAGACTGTAACAGCCTTGGCTGAGCAGTTGGGAGCCGTTGTAAGGGGATAGATTTATGGGATCGTTGACAAAAGCGGATCTTGCTGAAAATTTAGTAGATACTATTGGTCTAAGTAAAAAGGACGCAAAAGATCTTGTTGAAGGTTTTTTTGATGTCGTACGCCATTCACTTGTTGAAAGGCAGCAAGTGAAGTTATCGGGCTTTGGTAATTTTGAAGTTCGTGAAAAGAGTCAGCGACCTGGTCGAAACCCAAAAACGGGAGAAGAGATCCCAATTACAGCGCGTACAGTTGTTACTTTTAGACCTGGGCAAAAGCTTAAGTCAAAAGTAGAAGATTATATGCAAGAGTGATTTAGTTTCTCTCTTTTAAAAGCCACCTTTAAGGTGGCTTTTTTATTGGGGCTGACCCGTCCTAAATAAGGTTGTCACTTTTCAATACTTCAATTGGAGAGTGCAATGACTACAACACCTAAGCGTACACAGAGAGACTATTCCTTCGCCTTTAAATTGGCAGTTGTTGATCAAG